>JAISFT010000247.1 GCA_031263435.1 Treponema sp.
CCAAAGATAGGATGGGGAGGCTGAATAGTCTCGGAATTGATCCCCACCACCTTGTCGATCCTGTCCACGATGGTTCCGTAAACCCGGTCGTCGATGCGGAGGATCAGCATGTTTTCCTGACCATCCGCCTTCCGGTCCAGGGGAAGGTGGAAGAAAGAGCGGAGATCGATAATGGGGATAATATCACCCCGGAGATTGTAAACACCCCTTACAAAAGAGGCGGCATTGGGCACATAGGTAAATTTATCGGCCTTGGCTATTTCCTTGACATTCATGATGTCAACGCCGTAGTCCTTTCCCCCCAGGGAAAAGGTGATCATCTTGTAGTTGTCGGCGCTAATTCGCTCTTTTTGTTCCTGAAGTTCAGCGTTTACCTGGGCCAGGTCCTTGATCATCGCCATGATGTTTCTCCGTTACCTTACAGAAGATTCGCGGATCCGCCGGTTTTCCATTTCCCTGCGGAGCCCCAGCTCCAGAAGCTGCCCTACGTCAATAATCAGGGAAACCGACCCGTCGCCCAGTATGGAGGCCCCGGCGATACCCGGGGAGTTGGTATACTGATCCCGCAGGGGTTTAATAACCACATCTTCCTCACCGATAAGGCTGTCTACCATAAAACCCATTTTCTTTTCCGCCGTTCCCACAATGACAATAAAGTTGTAATCCTGCTGCTCTTCGGTTTTGATCCCGAAAAGCCGGTTCAGCCTGAGCAGGGAAATAACATCGTTGCGGATATTGAAAACCTCGTAGTTGTCGATCTTCTTGATATCCTGGGGTTTGATCCGCAGGCTCTCTATAACGCTGGTAATGGGGATGGAGTAAATCTCCGTACCCACCCGGACCAAAAGGCCCTGGATAATCGCCAGGGTAAGGGGGAGCTTGATAGTGAACTTGGTACCCTTGCCATGCTCCGAACTGACTGTTACGGTACCGTTTAGTTTGTCGATCTGACGGCGTACCACATCAAGGCCGACCCCCCGGCCGGAGATACTGGTGATCTGCTTGGCCGTGGAAAAACCCGGCTCAAAGATCAGGTTAAAGGCCTCTACATCGGTAAGGAGCTTGTTGGGATTGATGAGTCCCCGTTCAACCGCCTTGGCCTTGACTGCGTTTACGTCTATGCCTTTGCCGTCATCGACAATCTCGATGACGATCATGTTGCCCTCGTTGGCGGCCTTTAAGAGGACCATGCCCTCCTCGGGCTTGCCCGCAGCCTTCCGATCTTCCAGGGATTCGATCCCGTGGTCAATGGAATTCCGTACGGAGTGCATGATCGGGTCCAGCAGATCCTCGATAACCGACTTGTCCAGTTCGGTTTCTTCCCCTTCGATGACCAGGTTGATCTTCTTGTTCAGGGACTTGGAAAGGTCCCGTACCAGCCGGGGGAAACGGCTGAAGATCTGGCTGATGGGCACCATGCGGATCCGCATGACTCCTTCCTGCAGTTCCCCGGTGATCCGCCCCAGATTCTGGGAAGTGGAGCGGAATTTCCCCATATTGATCTTGACGGAAGCCTCAAAACCGTCAAAAAGGGTAAACATATCCCCGTATTCTTCGCCGATCTCCTTGCGGATATCCTTGACGGACCGCCCTTCCTGTATGCTGTCCAGAAAATCGGGGAGTCTGTCGAAGAGGCTTTTGATTTTTTCCCGGTATTTATTCTCCAGATCGTGCAGTTCGACCAACATATCGTTGAACTGGTTGCTGATCTGGTTGAAGGTTGCCTTGGTGATGACCGTCTCGGATACCAGGTTGAGGAGATCGTCAATACGCTTGGAGTCCACCCGCAGGATCGAACCTGCTTCTTTTCCGGCCTTCTTGGCATCCTCTGCGGAACCTGCCGCTGCCGGGGCCGGCTTCGCCGAAGCTTCGGCCGGCGGGGCCGCGGCCGGAACATCAAGGGGTTTCGGCGCTGCCGGAGCAGCCTTGGGCGCCGCTGGTTCCGGAGAGGCCGCCGCGGGGGCCCGGCCCCCGGTAGAAAGCTGGTTTATATCGGTAATCACCGCTTCCAGGGAGACATCGGGGATGATCACGTACCGGTGAATCTCGTCCACCGGTTTAGAGCTGGCATAGTAATAGTCGACCGTGGGGAAGAAGTTGTCTTCGTAGAGGGCCTCAAAATCCGGGGTGGTGCGGAGGACCGTCCCATCCCCTTTCAGGGCCGCATAGACCTGGATACCCCCCACCGTGTTCATCAGGCTGTTTTCGTCAAACTTGACCGCAATCCGGTAGATCGGCATGCCGCCATCCACGGATTCCCGCAGTTCCCTAAGCTCGTCTTCGGTCAAATCCCTTGGCGAAGAAACGGCCGGCGCCGCGGGGGGAGGCGGAGGCGGAGCAGCGGGCTTTGGCGCCTTGGGGGCGGCAGCCCTGGCCGCGGACCCCTTCTTGCTTCTGGCATCATCCGGCAGCAGGGCGGAAAGCTTGGTTTCGATCTCCGAGGTGTCCTCCTGGTAAACCGCCCCTTCCATACGCCTACCCAGCATGGCCTTTATCACGTCAATCGCCGAAAGCAGAACATCGACGACATCTTCATTTACCGAAAGTTGATCCGACCGGATTGCATCCAGTACATCCTCTACCAGGTGGGTAAAATGGGAAAGTTCCATCATTTCCACCGTGGCGGAACCGCCTTTCAGCGTATGAGCGGCCCGGAAAATTTCATCCACCGAGTCCTTGTTACCCCCTTCGTTTTCCAGAACCAGGATGTTCTGCTCCAGGGTATCGACCTGCATTTGAGCTTCACTGAAAAAATCTTTCAGTAATTCCTCATTATTAGGATCTAAGTAGTCGCTCATTGTATATTAATCATTTATCGAGAAGCCGGGTTAAGTCAAGCCGTTACCGCTTACAGAAGGGTGTTTTACCACAAAAACATCGAAGCGGTTCCGCAACCCGGCCGGTAGGAGCCCCTATTCGGCGGAAAAAACCGCCTCGCCTTCGGGAATCCGCAGGGCCGTCAGCCTGAGGGCCAGCGTCTGGTTGGGCTCCGCTTCTTTTTTCAGACTCACCTGGGTATCCAGACCCAGGGCGGGGATAAGCACCTGGGCCCGGGAGCCCTTCTTTTCCACAACCACCCCCTCCCATTGGGAACCGATCTTGTCGTGGAGATAGACCAGGGTCCAGTGAGTCCGGGAGGCCCGCTCCGCCTGCACACTCTGGACCAGGGCGGCCTCCCCGGCGCCCAGCCTGAGCAGCATCTCGTCCCTGCCCAGGGGTTCGGCGCCCCGGAGCGCCGCCCTTATCTGCTGGTGGGCCAGCAGATCCGTATAGCGGCGCAGGGGACTGGTTACCTGGGTGTACAGGTCCAGGCCCAGCCCCTGGTGCAGGCTGGGTTTAAGGGAAACATTCCGGGGCCGCATGGACTTGCGAAGCTGCCAGGCCCCCGCATAGCCCGGCAAGGGCCTGGCAGGAAGATCCCCCAGTTCCTGGCCCACATAAGGAAAAGGAAGGGACTCCCCCCGCATTTCCCGGGACCGGACCCAGCGGGCGGCCCCCTCGCCGGCCAGGAGCATACATTCCCGGACCATATCGGCGGATTTCCAGTGGGTTATCGTTTCAAGCCGGATCTGTTCCCCCTCCAGGGCAATGTGCAGTTCCGGCAGTTCGATAAAAACCGCGCCCGCGGCCGAACGCCGGGCCATATTACGTTCCCCCAGGGCAAAGAGGGCCGCCAGGATAGCGGAATCCCCGGCTGCCTGCTGCCCAGGGACCGGCCCCGCGGCCGGACCGGAACCTTCTGCTTCTGCGGCCGCGGAAGCAGAGGGCAAAGCGGCCAGCCTGTCGGCCTCCTCGTAGCTCAGCCGGGTAACCTGCACCCAGGAGGGAACCACGGCCACATCAAGGATGGAAGCATCGGGACCAAGGGTCAATTTGAAGGAAAGGGCCGCCGAGCGCCCGGAAAGCCCCAGGGCAAACAGGGGCAGGGCTTCGTCGGCAAGCATCCGGTAGGTCGCCTCCGGCAGGTAAAAGGTTGCCCCCCGGTTCCGGGCTTCCCGCTCCGCCGGGCTGCCGGGCCCGATTGAGGAGGCCGGATCCGCCACATGGACCCAGAGACAGAGGGGATCCGATGCGGAACGGGGAATTTCCAGGGAAAGGGCATCATCCGGGTCCAGACTCCAGGGGCTGTCGATGGCAAAGGCCGGCAGATGGCACAGGTCCAGCCGATCCTCCGGCGGAGGGGGGTCCGGAACAGGGGAAGCGGAAGAGAGGGGAAGACCGTAGCGCAGCGGGTGGGGATTCACCCTGATGTCCCAAAAACCGGTCTCCAGCAAGAGCCGGTGGGCCCGGACAGGGCTTTCTTCCAGCCCCACATCCCGCATGGTCCGGCTTTTTGCGGCAATCCCGTAGGCCAGGGCTTCCACATCCTGCAAAAAACGGCCGTCCGCAGCACAATCCAGCTTCCGGTTCCTGAGCCGTTCCAAAAAATCCGCCCGTTCCCGGAGTTCCTGACCCTTTCCGGCCCGTTTTTTCTCCTCCGCCTCCAGTTCTCCGGCGGAACGGGGGTAGATAAGACCATCGGCCGCCCTAAAGTAGAGCCCGTCCTGCAGCAGCAGAAACACCGCCCAGGCGCTCCGGGGGCTAAAGGTCCCCCATATCAGCTCCGCCAGTTCCCGGGAAGGCAGGCCGCCCCCGCCGGCCCCCGTTCTACCCTCCCCTCCGGCGCCGGATTCTTCGGCGGCCAGAAGTTCCCAGGCCTCCCGTACCGGCCCTTCCGGCTCGGGAAAACCCTCCGCCAGGGCGGCCAGATCCGCCGCGCCGCAGGGCCCGGGGTGGAGGAACTCCAGATCCTTTTCCCGGACCTTCAATTCAAGGCTGCCGGCGGGAGTCCCGGCAGGAGTCCCGCCGGATCGGTCCCCGGGCCCGGTAACAAGGATCCGGAGTCTGTCCCCTTCCCGGCCCTGCACCAGGGCAGGACGATTCTTGTAAGCCGCCAGGCTTTTTTCAGGTATCACGGGGGCAGTGTACGGGGAACAGGACCGTTCATCTAGTACCCGCAGTACCCGTTTTCTGCTCTTCTTCCTGTATCTTGTAGAACTGATCGATGGCGTTAAGGATAAAATCCTGGTACCGGGGCTCCAGATTCACAAACAGGGCGAGAAGCCGGGTAAGCCGGGTATCTTTCTTTTGGACAAACACCTCCCCCCCTCCGGTCCTGAGCCAGTGGCTGTTCACGTCGAAGGAATCGCAGATCTGCTTGATCGTCCGGCTGCTGACCTCCCGTTCTCCGGTTTCCATGCTGGCTATCTGGCTTTGGGAAACGGCAAGAATCCGGGCAAAGCCTTGTTGGGTAAGCCTTAACATTTTCCGCAGATCTTTTACCCGCTGGTTGACAGTCAGATCCGGCGCATCCTTCATAAAATGTATGATAAGAGAGATAAAGACACCCCGCAATGGCGTATCGTAACTGGTTCGCTTTCAAAACAAAGTTTTGAAGGGCCGCCTCCGGCTGTCAACGATTCACCCCGGCAGGGGCAATTTCAGGGGAAACCGGGGAACCTTACAATTGACATATATCACATTCGGATTATATGATTATGCGGTTGTGATATTCAAAATGGGTGCGCGCCATTATGATCGATGAAGTAACCCTTTCACGCTTAAAAGTCCAGTTTAACCGCCTGTCCCGGGAGCAGCAGGCCGAGGTTCTGGGAATGGCGGAAGCCTTTACCTTTGCCCAGAGGACGGAGTTCTCTGCCGCGCAGCCCGCCCCGGGCATAGCATCCCTTGATATCCAATCCATCGTGCAAAAGATCATAAAA
>JAISFT010000259.1 GCA_031263435.1 Treponema sp.
ATTGTTGAGCAATATTTTTGAAACAGGTGCGCTTATACCGTAACAAGCGGCGGCAGATATAGCCAATAAAACTGATTTATTAAAACGCATGTCAAAATCCTTTATTTTATTCTATATCAATTTTTTTATTTTGTAAAGTGTTTTATATTTCACTGGATATGTGAACAGACATAAAAAACTGTCAAGCAAAATTGCACATAACAGGTCTGTTTACGCTTTATTTGTTTCACATTCGTTTTCTTAGTTGTTCCAAATCAAGGCGGCGCCAGACACTTTTTTTCTATTTTTTTCGGCGGCGAAACTTGACCTACCCCAGCATGTACCGCAGGGCCGGGACACAGCCCCGGGGAAACATTTGGAATTCCCTGCCGTCGGCTTTTAGCCGAAGCGTATCGAAGATATGACGTATCGTAGATACGACGTATCGAAGATAGCGGAGACAGACTCTACAAGCGTTTCGTCGGGGCTGTGTCCCGGCCCTGGTAGAACATGCTGTTCAGTGGGTCAAATTTAGCGGCTGAAGGCGGGAAGAAAGAGTGGGGGTGCCGGAAGCCACCGCAGGGCGAAGCCTGAGGAGGCTGGAGGCAGGGGGAGCAGTAACCAAAAAAGCTGACGCTTTTTGGTTTTGGAGAACGCCGCAGGCGTTCTCCTTGTATAGATCCGATCGATGGTGCTCCCCCTAAAAAACAAAAAAATTTAAAAAATTTTTCCAAAAAACGATTCAAAATCGCATGTCCGCCCCTCTATATAGGTGAGAAAAAACCGGCTCCGGCGGGCCGGGAATGAGCGAATGGCGCCGTCCCGGCAGTGTTACAGGCTGCGGCGCGGTGCAGGGGGGACTATGAATTCACGGTTTAGCAGGGTTGTTGCCCTGGTGCTGGTGCAGTGTCAACTGTCTATGATGCTGCCTGCGGAGGAGCTGCGGACGGATCTGCGGCGGGGGATGGCCCGGCTGGAGCATTACCTGGACAGGGCTGCGGCGGAGCGGAGGACCCTGAACTGGGAGCAGCTTGCCCAGTCGGGGCTGGAAGCGGCGATGTACGAGTGGGAAAGCGGGGCCTTGTGGCTGCGGGAACAGGACGGCGAGGTCTGGCGGGAAGAACGGGAATGGGCCGAGGCAAGCTACCGCAAGGAAATGGAGGCTGCGTATGTACGCTGGGCCAGCGGGCGGGTCTACAGTGAGCGGGCCGGCTTTGAAAGTTCCGGTCTGGAAGCCGCGCTGCGGGAGGCGGCGGAAGCCTGGAGCTACGGGGATTCCGGGCGGACGGTAAATTTGGCGGATGCCGGGGAGGCCAGAAGGGCATGGGAGCTGGTGGCAACAGAGATTGTGAATCGTTATCTGAACGGCTGGGAGGAACAACAGGGTGCGGTGTATGTGGAGCTGGAAGATCGCTTCCGGGACCTGGGGCTGAGCAGTGAAGAAAGGGGGGCCCTGATTCGCGGTGCGGCGGAGGACCGCCGAATCGAGATGGGCCGGGAGTATAACCGTATTGCGCTGGCGGAGGGGAACCGGCTTATGACGGAGCTGCTCTACGACCAGGGGAGCATGAAAAAACTTGCCGCCGGGGAGGCTGCGTCCGTTATTGCCAGGGAACTGGCACGGGAAGCGGAAAGCGCGGTGGAGAAACGGTCCCAGGAACTGTTCAACCAACTGGATACGATGATCGCCGCGGAGGAGCAGGAGAACATAGAACTTGCCGCGGAAGACTGGCTTAATCAGTTCCGCAGTGTTTTTGAGGAGGCCCTGGCCCGCTGGGAGGAGGCGGAGCTTGGTTTTTTGGCGGCCCGCGCCGAATGGGAGCATGACGCGGAGGACGCCTTCCTTGCCGGAGAGGATGTCTGGAACCAGGCCTATTTTGAATTGACCGGACGGCAAAAGGCCTGGGAAACGGCGATTCTGTTAAAGCTGGACGAGGGCTTTGCCAAATGGCAGGAAAACCAGTCCCGCCTGGCGACGGAGCTGGAAGACGCCCGGAATGAATTTATTTCGGCGGCGGCGGAGAGCCGCAAAATACAGGAACGGATGCTGGAATCCCAGGAGTCGATCTACATCCGCAGCCGCCAGATGATGAACCTGGTGAGCCAGGGGATTGAAAGCTGGTTTAGTCTTTGGAATGAAAAGTACCTTATGGTCTACACATATATGAAAAACGCAATGGATAAAGAAAGCCGGGAAGAGGACGAAAATGCAAGGGCCTGGGAAGAAACATGGGGCAGCATCGTGCCTTATAAAACCAATACACCCCTGGCAGATCGGTTTGGCGATCTGGATTACGATACATTTAAAAACCTGCTTGCCGCCGCGGATATCGACGATTTAACGAACCCAAACAAGAAAAATGCAGAAAAACTGCGGAACCAGATTGAACTGCTGGCAGAGGCCTGTCTGTTTCTGCGGGAAAAAGGAATTCCGGAATTTTCGGACACCGAATCCGAAACAGCGGAATCCGGGACCGAAGAGTCTGAGCTATCAACAGAAACAGCAATAGAACTATCAATATTTGAAATACTGGGATCGGTTGACCGCCTTTTGGAAAGTGCGGATATTCTTATCAACAAGAATACAGGGTGGCTTTCCCTGGCGGTAAAGTACCGGGAATTTGCGGATGACAGCGCCCGGCGGCTTTACGAACTGGCGGGCAGCGCGGCCGGGGATTCGGGGGTTTACCGCGGTGAACTTACCAGTGAGCTGCTTAAGGCAGAGGCTCTGCTCAATTACTGGGACAATGAGTTCGAGGTGGCCGAAGCCCTGCACCGGTATGCCCAGGAGACAAGTTCCGCCATAGAGGATGCTGCAAAAACCCGGGAGGATTTGGAAAAGGCAAAGGAAGTCTATGAAGAATCCGTAATAAGTTACCAAAACATCACAGAACTGGTCAATCAAAAGGCTGCGGCCCTGAACAGGACGCAGGAAAATTTTGAAACGGCACAAACCATTCTGGCAGGTCTTAAACAGGAGGTAGAAAACGCCCAGCGCGAGTACCTTAATGTGATCGCCGCCATGAAGGAAATAAACCCGGCCCTTATCTACGCAGAACTGGCGGAACTGGCAAAGGAGATGCTGAATTTTTGGGACGGAAAATCCCGGACCGGAGAAACGGCGGAGGGGGAAGGGGAGGGGTCCATTGAGGATACCATAAACACCTATTACCTGCTTTCCCATGAATACGCAGATATTCTGCGGTCGCTGGAAATAAATTCCCTTATCAATGCCCTGGAAACAGGTTCCGGCCTTGGGCAGGATGGTATTGCCGCGCTTGAAGCAAAGGCGGAGGAGGCGCGGAACCTTGCTCAATCCGGCCGGGAGGAGGACCTGCGGGCCGCCGCGGGGATGTACCCTGCGGATCTCCTGTTGACAATCCCCTGGGGACAGGAAACGGAAGGGGAAACAGACGTGGAAACGGAAGTGGAGATCCTGCCCCGGAACGGTAAGGATCTTCTTGTTGAAATGGACCGGGCCTACCGGGAAACCGAAGATCCGGAAGAACGGGAAAACCTACTGACCCTGATGCGCCATGTCTGGGAAGAAGCGGCATCCTATTACGACAAAGAAATACTGCTGCGGAATGAAAGCATTGAATACCTGAAAACAGGAATACTACCGGATCCCGATGGGGAAGGAGCGGAACGGGCGGATCTGATCCGTGAGCGCTATGAACAATACCATGCTCCGACGCAGAACCAGAAAAACCGTGAGGCCGGACAGCGGGTAGAACAGCTTATACGGGCCCTGAAAGAGGGGGC
>JAISFT010000018.1 GCA_031263435.1 Treponema sp.
TGGTGGATGATGAGGTCAGGGCCATCATCGGACTCCCCCCCCGGGAAGACAGTTCTTCCCTGCCCGCCGCCGCCGTCTAGGAAATGAAGCGCCTGTCCTGTCTTTTGGTGTTTTTGATCGTGTTTCCCGCAGTTGCAGCCCTTTCCCAGCCGAGTGCCGGTACGGGGGTCTCCGCTGCGGCTGCGGAACAGTACCTTTTGCGGGCCGAACAGGTGATAGGGGAGGGCCGCCGGGACGAGGCCCTGGCGGTGCTGGAACGGGGCGCCGATTTTGCCGATGTATCTTCCGATATTTCCTACCTCCTTGCGGAACTCCGCTACCGCGGGAATCTTCCCCTCCCCCTGGCGCTGGACAGCCTGCGCCGGGCCTTTGAAACCGGCCGCTGGGAGCGGTATACACCGTCCCGGGGCCGTCTTCTGGAAGCGGAACTGCTGCTTTGCCTGCGGAATTACTCCGGGGCCCTGCGGAGCCTCACTGCGGCTGAACAGGAGCCGTCTTTTGGCTTTGAAACGGATACCCTGCCGGGCTCAGTTGCCCTTCGGGATGGGGCCGTGCAGACTGCCGGGCAGCGCGCCGCCATACTGCGGCTCCTTGCCCTTAAGGGGCTTGGGGAAACGGAGGAATTCATCCGCCGGCTTGAACTGGCTATGGACCGTTATCCCCGGGACCCACGGCCGGTAGAAATACTGTTTACCTGGGCCTCCGGCAGAATGCCGGAAGGGGAACTCCGGGGGGCGGATCGCTCCCTGATCGATCTGGCCCTGCGCCGCCTCCCGCTCTGGGAACTACAGGGTGAGGGAACTCCGGGCGTTGGAATTCTGAGTACCGGAACTCCTGGCGCCGAAGCCCGGGGCCTTGATTCATCCGGCCCGCGTTTAAGGGGGCTTGCCGTTTCCTCCCGCTTTGCATATCTGGCGGCCCCCTTTATCCGGGACATTGATGAGGCCCGGCGTCTGGTATCGGCCTACCGGGCGCTGGGAGGGGCGGAACAGGAATCCCTTCCCATAAGTCTCGATTTGGGGCTTATTGATGACCGGCAGGCGGTGGAGGAGCTTTTTGGGCCCGCATCCGTCAGGCCCTTCACCGCCGGGTCCCCCTCCGGGGCTGCGGAAAGGGTCCTCGACAAAAGCACCCTGCTCCGGGTCTGGTCTTTGCTGCGGAGCCGGGAGGGCAGGGATCTGTTCCGCCTGAATTTGCTGGGTTTTTCCGGTACGATTGCTGCCGATGACAACCGGGACGGGCTGTGGGAGGAGTGGGTTCACTATTCATCGGGGACGGTGCGGGAATACTGCCGGGATGCGGATCAGGACGGCCGGGTGGAACTGCGGGCCGATTTTTCCGCCGGGGGCATCCCCCTCCGGGCGGAGGATGCCCGGGGGATCCACGTCGAATGGGAAAGGTATCCCGCGGTGCTTCGGGCCGAGTTGGATGGGGTGGTTTACATCCCCGGGCCGCAGACCCTGTTCTATGCCCCCCTCCGGCTTTCCCGGCTTTTGGATGATGATCCGGGTTTTCTCTGCCCGGAGGCGGATCCCCCGCATATAGCTCTGGGTGAACGAACCCTGGTTTCCTTTTCCCTGAATGTTGTCCGGCCAAGCGTGGAATTTCCGGGGGCCCTTGAATATATTGAGTTGAGCCAGGGCGTTCCCCTCCGGGCGACGGAACGTTTAGAGGGCAAAATCGTGTCGCTTACGGAGTTTGTCCGGGGCCAGCCCCGGATACAGCGGCTGGACCTGGATCTGGATGGCCGGATGGAAACGATCCGGTATTTTCGGGAAATGACGGCTTCGGGGGACAATCCCCTGGCCTATGAAAAGATACTGGAATTGGTTGAAACCGACCGGGACCGGGATGGTTTATATGAGATGGGGGAACGTTTTTTCCCCGACGGTACCAGTATTTACAGTTGGGACACCGACGGGGACGATGTTCGGGATTATTTTGAAACACGCCGGGGGGATTCTATAAACTAAGGTAATGATGCAAAAGAGAATACTATCAACCGTAAACACTACAGGTACTGCCGGACTGCCGGCGCTCCTTATCATTCTTCCCTGCCTGCTGTTTTCCGCCTGTCTGAGTATTGCTACCCAGGAAGAACGCCTGTCCCCGCCCCTGAAATCTGCCGGAGAGTACCGGATGGAAGATATCCGCCGCTACGCGGAGGAGAATCCCGTTCTGGCTATCCACCTTGCCGGGGTCTACCGTTCCCGTTTTGGAAGCGCCGGGGAGGGGCCGCCCCAGGATGCCGCGATGCTGGAATCTCTGGAGGCCAGGGCGCGGGAAAATCTGCAGGAAGCCCAGGCCCTGGCGATTCGGGAGGAACGCTGGGATGACGCCGCTTCCCTGGCCCGTTCTCTGGAAGCCGTGGGGGTGCCGGTGGAGAATACCGGTATGGAGGCAGATTTTGTACTGGCGGAGGCGAAGAAGCTGCTGGAAGCGGGGAATACGCTGGCGGGCTTTCTGGCGGCGGTCCGCAGCCACGGCATGAGGCCCCTGGGCCCGGAAGACGCCCTGTTTTTTCTGGAGCAGGCGGTAAAGGCCCGGCAGCGGCGGACGGCGGCCTTTTTCCTTGCCGCCGCGGAACGGGCCCTGGAACAGACCGCCGGAGACGGGGGGCCGGAATCCGCCCCGAATTTCGGCGAAGTACCGGAGGAACTGCGGCGTTATGCCCAGGAGCGGGACAGTCCCCAAGACATGATCAAAGGGGTAGCCACGGTAATCATTGACCGGGGTATCCGCCTGGAGCGGGGCCGGGGGATTCCTGACCGGGTGCTGGGATCGGCCTTTTTTGTAGACGCCTCGGGCCTTCTGGTTACCAACTACCATGTGATCGCCAGTGAGGTGGATCCCACCTATGAAGGGTATTCCCGGATGACCATTCGCATGGGGGATTCCACAAGCCCCCGGATTCCCGCCCGGGTTATCGGCTGGGACAAGACCCTGGATCTGGCCCTGATCAAGACCGAAATAACCCCCGAATACGTTTTTTCCGTGGTGGACCGGGTTATTCCCCCGGTTGGCGATTCGGTCCTGGCCATCGGCTCCCCGGGGGGGCTGGAAAAGACGGTAACCATGGGGATCGTCTCCGCCCTAAGCCGGCGTTTTCTCCAGATTGGGGATGTGATCCAGATTGACGCTGCGGTGAACCACGGTAACTCCGGCGGCCCCGTGGTGGACACATCGGGGCGGCTGGTGGGCATCGTATTTGCGGGGATCGAGCAGTACCAGGGGCTCAACTTCGCCGTCCCCGCGGAGCGGCTTGCCGCGGCCCTGCCGGCAATGCTGGCGGGCGGCAAGGCGGAACGGCCCTGGCTGGGGCTTACCATTGCGGAAACAAGCGGCGGCGCGGAGATCATCTATACCTCTCCCCTTACCCCCGCCTCCGATCAGCAGATCCCCGAAGGCTCCTTTATCCGAAGCATCAACGGCCGGCAGATTAGCGCCCCCCAGGGCCTTTTGATCCCCGCCCTGCAGGACCTGTTGTTTCAGCTCCGGCCCGGTGAACTGGTGGTCCTGGAAACCGCAGCGGGAAAGGATGCCCCTGCGGTGCGGCATGTCCTTATGACCGTTCCGCGGCCGGAATTTCCGCTGGCCGAGGCGGTAAAGCTGGACAGCCGTGAGCGTATGGCGGCCCCCCTCTTTGGCCTGGTCCTGGCCCCCACGGTGGGGAAGACATTTTCAAACTCCTACCTGATAAAAAAGGTGATCCGGGGCTCCATCGCCGATGACGCGGGGCTTTCCGAATCGGACCCGATCTCAATCCGGGGCTTCCGGGTTGAAGAAAAGGCCGGTTATGTGCTGATGGAGATCAACGTAAAAAAACGCCAGGCCGGTTACATGGAGACCACCATGCAGCTTCCGGCCTTGCTGGATTCACCGGACACTCTGTAGAATAAGCCTCTATGGCGCACACTCAGTACATTCGCAATTTTTGTATTATCGCCCACATCGATCACGGCAAGTCCACGCTGGCGGATCGCCTGATCCAGAAGGCCCACCTGGTGGAGGACCGGAATTTCCAGGATCAGATCCTGGACAACATGGATATTGAGCGGGAACGGGGTATCACGATCAAGAGTCAAGCCGTAACCCTTCCCTATACGGCCGCCGATGGGCATGAGTATGAACTCAACCTGGTAGATACCCCCGGCCATGTGGATTTTAGCTATGAAGTATCCCGTGCCATCAGTTCCTGCGAGGGCGCTTTGCTCCTGGTCGATGCCACCCAGGGGGTCCAGGCCCAGACCCTGTCCAACATGTACCTGGCCCTGGAACATGACCTGGAAATTGTGCCGGTGATCAACAAGATAGACATGCCGGCTGCGGATATTGAAGAGACCAAGCGGCAGATTGAAAAGGACCTGGGCCTGGACCCCCGGGACGCCCTCCTCGTTTCCGCCCGGCAGGGGACCGGCGTTGATGAACTTTTTGAGGCCATTGTAGCCCGTTTTCCCGCCCCCTCCGGGGCGGACGAAGCCCCCCTGCGGGCCCTGATCTTCGACTGCCACTACGATCCCTACCGGGGGGTAGTGGTGCATCTGCGGATCTTCGACGGTATCATCCGGCGGGGGATGAAGATCAGTTTTATGTCCAACGGTTCGGTCTACGAGGTGGAATCCCTGGGGGTTTTCAAGCTTGCCCTGGTGGAAACCGGAGAGTTGTCCGCCGGCAGCGTGGGCTACATCATCGCGGGGGTAAAAACCGTGGGGGATGTCCGGGTCGGGGATACGGTAACCGGCGCGGAAAACCCCTGCAGCCGGGCCCTGCCGGGGTTCCGGGAGGTAAAGCCCGTGGTTTTCTCCTCAATTTATCCCATGGACTCCAACGATTACGAGGAACTGCGGGTCAGCATGGAAAAACTCAAGCTGAACGACGCCTCCCTGATCTACGAAAAGGATTCCTCGGCGGCCCTGGGCTTTGGCTTCCGCTGCGGTTTTTTGGGGCTCCTCCACCTGGAGGTGATTCAGGAGCGGCTGGAACGGGAGTTTAACCAGTCGGTCATATTTACCGCCCCCTCGGTAAAGTACAAAGTAAAACTGCGGAACGGAGAAAAACTGGATGTGGACAACCCCGGCGATTACCCCGACGAGGGCCGTATCGAGGGGGTAGAGGAGCCCTATATCCGCGCCTCGGTGATCAGCCCCACCGCGTATCTGGGGAACATTATGAACCTCTGCCTGGAAAAACGGGGGGTCCAGACCAACATGACCTACCTGGACGAAAAGCGGGTGGAGCTTGTCTACGACATGCCCCTGGCGGAGGTGCTGTTCGACTTCTACGACCGGCTCAAGAGCATCAGCCGGGGCTACGCCTCCTTTGATTACGATATTACCGCCTACAAGGCTACGGAACTTGCCAAGCTGGATGTTCTTCTCAACGGCAAGGCGGTGGATGCCCTGTCCTGCCT
>JAISFT010000067.1 GCA_031263435.1 Treponema sp.
GGTGAAGAAGTCTGTCCTTGTCCGCTTTCTGGGTCTTCTGGGGCTCTATAGTCTGATATTTGTGGCGCTGGTCAGTATACAATTTGTGAAAAGGGGGACCTTTTCCCTCCAGGCATATAATGTGCTGGCGGAAGGCCGGTACCGGGTTCTTGAGGAGGGGGAGCAGGTTCCCTACACGGGGGCCTACCCGGTAAGCGGGGACCTGCGTATCGTTTACGGCGGCCTTGAGTTCCTCCTGCCCGGCGATTCCCGGTCTTCCCGGGGGGATACCCTGTACCTTCTGGACGACGCGGGGGGCCGCCACTTCTGCTTTGCCCAGTACATGGCGGTAGAAGATGGGGGGATTCGTTTTTATCTTTCCGGCGGGACGGATCTCTTTTTTACCGCCGCCGGGGAGGAGAGGGAATTAAAGATCGCCGGCAATTTTTATGAGGATATGTTCACGGGCCTGGAGATTCCCTACCGCTTTCTCAGAAATTCCCACCTGCGGGATGTGGGCTCCGGCCGCTTCCTGGTTTTTGCCGACGGCCGGGAGTACCGCTTTAACCAGGCCCTGCCCGAGGACCGCAGTGTACTGATTCTGCAGCGGGACGGTCCGCCGGTTTCCTACGGCCCCGTGGGGGAGGAAGGGGGATGGAGGGCCCAGGATTATGTTACCGAAGATGGGAAGGATGCCGGTACTTATCAAAGGGCCCTGGGCCACTGGGTGGACAGGAACTACGATATCTGGGGCAGGATTATTCCTTCCCGTAACGAGGAGGATCTGGTCATTGCCTATGGGGGCGAAGCCCTGCTCCGGGGCGCCTTTAGGGGGGCCCTTTCATCGGCGTCCCGGGTTTTTACGTCCGGTTCAAGGCAGTCCTACGAATCCTCCGTGTACATAGGCGGCATGTCCGCGGCTTACCGGGGTTTTGCAGCGGAGGAGGCGGAACGGCTGGCCCGCATCAGCCGCAGCCTTGATGAAGAATCCCCGGACTTTCTTTTGGAAGATCATGTTGTCGAATTTCTGCTTGTCCGGGGCCGGGAGGACCTGCTGAACCGGGGGATTGCCCTGATCCGTACCATGGACACCCCGAGTCTGGCGCAGCTTCCGGGCCTGCTGGGGGCCCAGGTGGAACTGATGCGGTACCGGCCCCAGGCCCTTGAAGGGGTTTTCGATTCCCTGGCCGCCCGGCAGGAGGATGTCCTTTCAAAATTCATCAGGCGGCTGGCCCCGGAGGAATTCCAGTCCCGGGACCTGGTTCTGGCCGTCGAGGAAGACCGGGCTGATATGGAGCTGAATTTGAGGCTGGGGAAGGCCCTGGCCGAATGGGGTGAGGCAGCGGGCCGGGAATCCTGGGGGGCGGTGGGGCGTTCCCTGGTCCTTTCGGTCCTGTCCCTGGAAGACGGGGAGGGGCGGGTTGTTTCCAGCCTGAATTTGAACAGCCGGGGGAGCATCCTGCCCGGGGAAAACCGTGTGTATGTCAGCGCCGCACGACTCTACCGGATTCTGGAGATTGGGGATTACCGCCCCAAGATCCTCGCCGTCGGTTCCCCCGGTTCCGGCCTCTGGGCCTGGACGGCCTCGACGGAAGTCCGGCTTAGCCGGGAAGGCCAGGTTTTGGATATTGCCGTCAGTTTCCCCACGGGGGAAAGCCACTACATGTTTATCCGGGGGGTCGATCCTTTTTACCGGCTGCAGTTCTACGGGATGGACTGGAGATCGGACCCCAACTTTGAACGCTACGATTCTTCCGGCTGGGTCTACCACGCTGCGGAACGGATGCTGGCCCTTAAGGTAAAACACCGTACCACGGTGGAGCATGTCAGGCTGTACCTGGGGTCGACTCCTGCGCCTGCGCCCTCCGGATAGCAGGGGGGGCTCAGAAACATTTCTCAAAAAACGGTGGTAAAATTATAGTTCTGCTGGTATACTTGTCTTATGGGCAGTTTACCGGGCGCCTTTACGGGTGTAACACGGCGACAAGGGCCCAAAGGCAGTAAATTTACGGATACAATTTGACATTGTTTGATATATAGAGTAGTCTCGAAAGGTTATCATTTCAAGGAGAGAGTGTCGGGGTGACCAAAAGGGATTTCCCCAAGATCCACTTCTACGATCAGGATTTTGTTGATATCTACGACAAAACTTGGGCTTGGATACAGGATTTTTGGAACGGGAGCGCTGAACAGGGTTCGGCGGATGATCATTTTTTCTCTTATCCCGGCAGCCCGGTGGTCCAGCAGATGGATGCCATCTTTTCCTCCTTTTTTTTGGTCTACTCCAACCGGATCTACCAGGCCCATCCCACACTTGACCTGTTTTACAGCCACCAGGAACCCAATGGGGCGATTCGCTGCGCCTACAATATAGAAACGGGCCTGCCGGTGATCGATCCGGAGAATCCGGAGGGGCTGGGGGTTCCGCTGTTTGCCTGGGCGGAGTTCAACCTGTACCACAAGTCGGCGAACAAGAAGCGGATCAAGGATATTTTACCTATTCTGCACCGCTATACCGGCTGGATCGACAGCATCTTTAAGCAGCCCAACGGCCTGTACCGGGTGCCCCTCTTGGTAACGGGGATGATCAATTCCCCCCGAGAAGCCGCGGCCTACCCCCTGGACTTTAACACGATGATGGCCATCAACGTGCTCTACATGTCCGCCCTAGCGGACATTCTTAACGACAAGGAATCGAGCTTCCAGTACAAGAAGCAGTATTTTTCCCTTAAAGCCCGGATCAACGCGCTGATGTGGAGCGCCGAAGACGGCTTCTACTACGACATCGACAGGGACGAACGCCGGCTCCCGGTTAAGACTATCGGCGGTTACTGGCCCCTCCTGGCGGAGATACCCAACGACGACAAGGCGGAACGGATCATCGCCAAGCTCCAGGACCCCCGGTTTTTCGGGGCCCCCCATCCCTTCCCCTCCCTGGCCGTAAGCGAGCGGGCTTTTGACGAAAACGGCAACGGCTACCTGGGTTCCGTGTTCCCCCACCTGACCTTTATGGTCATCAAGGGGCTGGAACGGTACCAGCGCTGGGACCTGGCCCGGGAAAACGCCATCCGGCACCTGTACTTTATGCTGGATTCCATGAGCCACGACGGGAACCACCACAAAGGCAACCTCTGGGAAGCCTACCTGCCCATGAAGGAAGGCCCCGCCCACTGGGAAGGCAAGCCCGAATTCCCCCGGCCCCAGTACCTTACCTACGACGCCCTTTCCACCATCTGCCTTACCATCGAAAACATCGTGGGCCTGTTTATCTCCCTGCCCCGCAAGACCGTGGACTGGATCATCCCCAGCCTGGAAATCATGGGCGTGGAAAACCTTTCCCTGAAAAAGAACATGATTACCATCCTGTCCAACAGGAGCGGCCGGGGCTGGGAAATCCACATGGAAAGCGAAAAGCTCTACTACTTTACGATAAACATCCTGGGCAAAAAGAAAAAGACCCTCCCCATCCCATCGGGCAAGTGCTCCATGCTCATTGATAAACTCTAAAGGGGGAGCACATTAAACGGGTATAGTATACATGGAGAACGCCTTCGGCGTTCTCCAAAACCAAAAAGCGTCAGCCCTTTGGTTACTGCTCCCCCTCGCTCCATAAAAACACTTGCTTTTTTCCGGTGTGGAGTTTGGGGCAAGGGCCTGTCGGCCCTTGCCCCAAACTCCGAAAATAACAAACACGCAAGTGTTTGTTATTCCGCTACCCCCACTTGTTTTTTCCCGGCATATAAGCCCCTGATTTGTTGACCGTGACTGAAAAAATACAAAAAAGATGCATTGACACACATAAAAATTTCCGGGTACGATAGCGATCATAAGGAGCATTAAAATTTATGGCTAAGTCCATAACAATGTTCACCCCCCCAATATTAACCCTACATAACAGCAGCCGTAACTTAATCTACTGTTTTAACAGTTTCTTTATTTCTCTACCGGGCAAAAAAAGCGGGCGCAGGCCTGCTTAATTAAATTAAATGGAGGAGCGTAAAATGACAAGGAGTAAAACGATGAAGAAAAAGATGTGCTTGGTTACCGCTTTTATGGCGCTGTTGTGTGCCCTTCTGATTGCGGGCTGCGGGCAAAAGCCGATTCCCCATACCGAGCTTGCCGCGCGTTTGGGATCGATTAAGGGTGGCGCTTCCCCCGATGCGCCGTCCACGGTAAAAATCGCACCGGTCAACATCATGGCGGTATGGAGAGACATAAACAGAGCGGTTTATACGGCGGGGAAATACCTGATCCTCGACCTTTCAGCCTGTTCCATACCGGAGAATACGATAGATGATAACTTTGGGGAAGTCATTCAGGACAATGAGTACCTCAAGGGCATTATCCTGCCGGACAGCCTTACCGGTATCGGGCGAGGCGCTTTTTGGGGTTGCAGCAACCTTACCAGCGTCACCATCCCCGCAGGCCTTACCGCCATTGATCCCGGCGCCTTTTCCGGTTGTACCAGTTTGAGCACAATAACGGCAAAATCCGCCAACACTGCCTTTGCCAGTGAAGATGGGGTACTCTTTAGCAAGGATAAAACAACATTGCTAATATACTCCAATGGAAAAGGAACCAGTTATACCATCCCCAACAGTGTTACCAGCATCGGGGA
>JAISFT010000074.1 GCA_031263435.1 Treponema sp.
CCGCCCCGGCCGGGGAAGATCCGCAGATCAGGCTGGGACCAGGTGGAGTACCTGGCCCGGCGCCTTGAAAAAGAGGACCTCCCCGTCCGGCGCTGCCTTAAACGGCTCCCCTCCAAAACTCAGAAAAAACTGGGCCGGCAGGACCGGCTGCAAAACCTCGAAGGCCGCTTCATCTCCACCGCGGCGCCGCCCCGCCGCGCCCTGCTCATTGACGATGTTATGACCACCGGGGCCACCCTGGAAGCCTGCGCCGCGGCCCTCAAAAAAGCAGGCTCAGAACTCGTGTACGGCATCTGCCTGTTTTACGATTAACTCCCGGCCCCCGCACCCCCCCGCCGCACCGTATCGTAGATACGCCGAACAGGTGTATAATACCCCCATGCTATTCCCCCTCATCAAAGAAATCCTGTCCCTCCCCCCGGATTCGCAGGAACTCAAAGTCCGGGGCTGGATCAGAACCAAGCGGGAACTAAAAAACCTGGTCTTCATAGAGCTGAACGACGGATCCTGCTTCCGGGGAATCCAGTGTACCTTTGACCGGAACCATTACAGCCGGACCAGTCAGACCGGTCAGATCAATCAGACCGCCGGGGAGACGCCGGAGCAGGACGCCCTGGACCAGGCCGGAACCGGCGCATCAGTAGAAATCCTGGGCAAACTGGTCCCCTCCCCCGCAGAAGGCCAGACCGTAGAACTGGCCGCCGCGGCCATCAGGATCATCGGCCGGGCCCCCGGCGAATCCCTGCCCGGCATCCCCGCCTACCCCCTG
Organism: Treponema sp.; assembly: GCA_031263435.1. The sequence continues at coordinate 770 of JAISFT010000074.1, forward strand.
CAAAAAAAGCGGCATTCCCTGGAGTACCTGCGGGAAATCGCCCACCTGCGGCCCCGGACCAACACCTTCGCCGCAGTAGCCCGGCTCCGCAGCCGCCTGGCCTTCGCCATACACCAGTTCTTCCAGCAGAACGGCTACCAGTACCTCCACAGCCCCATCATCACCGCCAACGATGCCGAAGGCGCCGGGGCCATGTTCCAGGTAACCACCCTGGATCTGGAAGCCCTCTCCCATCGCAGCGCGCCCGTCGATTACAGCCGGGACTTCTTCGGCAAAAAAACAGGCCTCACCGTTTCCGGACAGTTGGAAGCGGAAACCTACGCCGCCGCCCTCTCCCGGGTCTACACCTTCGGCCCCACCTTCCGGGCGGAAAATTCCAACACCACCCGGCACCTGGCGGAATTCTGGATGGTAGAGCCCGAAACCGCGTTCGCGGAACTGGAAGACAACATGATCCTGGCGGAGGAATTCCTCAAATTCCTGATCAACACCGCACTGGAAGACTGCCGCGAAGAACTAAACTTCTTCGACACCCGCTACGAAAAGGGACTCATCAAAAACCTGGAGACCCTCTCCCGTTCCCCCTTCTCCCACATCAGCTACACCGAAGCAGTCGCGGAACTGGAAAAACACGAGGCCTTCGAGTTCAAACCCTCCTGGGGCTGCGACCTCCAAAGCGAACACGAAAAGTACCTCACAGAAACCGTGTTTCACGGCCCCCTCATCGTTACCGGCTACCCCAAATCCATCAAAGCCTTTTACATGAAGCTGAACAGCGACGGCAAAACCGTGCGGGCCATGGACGTACTGGTCCCCCGGCTCGGGGAGATCATCGGCGGCTCCCAGCGGGAAGAGGACCTGGGCAAACTCCAAACCCGCATGGACGAACTCGGCATGAAACAACAGGACTACCAGTGGTACATCGACCTGCGGCGCTACGGCACCGTACCCCATTCAGGCTTCGGCCTGGGATTCGAGCGGCTCATCCAGTACCTCAGCGGCATGACCAACATCCGGGATGTCATCCCCTACCCGCGCTCCGCGGGCCAGGCGGAATTCTAGATGAAATTTTTAATCATGAGGGGGGACCGCCGGCAAAGCCGGCTTGTCTCCCCCCCCGGCCCAGCCCTGCGGTCTGGGCCTCCCCCCCTCTGCGGGGCAGACACCCGTCCCCGGGGGCCCCGCAACGCCCCACAACTCCTGTGCAGGATCCTCTGCCTCCTGCTCATCCCCGCAGGGGCCTGCGCCCAGATAACGCCAAAACTCCTCGACCCCGGTTCCCCCGCCCCCTCCATAGCAAGCCGGGGGGCCCTGCTCATGGACGCGGAGACCGGCGCCGTCCTCTACGAAAAGAACGCCGATGAACCCATACCCCCCGCGTCCCTTACCAAACTCGTTACCATCCATCTGGCCCTGCAGGAAGTAAAAGCCGGCAGAGCCTCCCTGGACGAAGTGCTGGAGCCCCCCTCAAAAAGCTGGGCCATCAACCAGCCCCCCCGCTCCAGCCTGATGTTCCTGGCCGCAGGGCAGCGCCTCAGCCTGCGGGACCTGATCCTGGGCCTGGCCGTACCCTCCGGGAACGATGCCGCCGTGGCCGCGGCCCTGCACTTCGCCCCCACCGTGGCGGATTTTGTCGCCCTGATGAACCGGGAAATGGAAACCCTGGGCCTCCCGAACACCCGCTTCGTGGAACCCTCCGGCATCTCGGAAAACAACATAACCACCGCCCGGGAATTCGCCCTGTTCTGCCGGACCTATCTCTCCCTTCACCCGGAAACCCTGGCGGCATTCCATTCGGTCCCGGAGTTCGCCTACCCCAAAGCGGAAAACGTGGCGGAACGCTACCGGGAAAACCCGGGGACCATCGTCCAGTACAACCATAACAACCTGTTAAGGAATTTTCCCGGCACCGACGGCCTGAAGACCGGGTATATAGACGAAGCAGGCTACAACATCGCCCTGACCGCCCGGCAGGAAGGAACCCGCTTCATCCTGATCCTCCTGGGGGCCCCCGCAATCCAGGGCGGCGACCGGATGCGGGACGAAGACGGCCGGAATCTCCTCGCCTGGGCCTTCAACCAGTACCGGACCATCCGCCCCCTCATCGGCGAACTCGAACCGGCCCCCCTCTGGAAGGGCAGACAGAAGCAGGTCCGCCTCAGCATCGCCGGAACCCCGGACTTTACCGGCCCCAAAGACCGGGGCCGGCAGCTCTACCTTAGCACCGAACTCCTCGACCCCCTCATCGCCCCCCTGCCTGCCGGCGCAGAGGTGGGAACCCTCATCCTCTCCGATGATCTTGGCGAACTGCGCCGCCTTCCCCTCCTGACCACCGAAACCTACGAACAGGGCAGCCTGTTCCGCCGCCTCTGGGATTCACTGCGCCTCTTCTTCCGCAAACTATCCCGGCGTTAGGCCCCAATCGGCAGCCCCCGCCCCACCCGCCCATTTGTGTTTTTTTATTGGAAATTGTAGAAATCCCTTGACATAACTTTCAATCGTTCCATAATGCTTGGATATAGGGAGCGTTCAAGGTTCATGGGTACTTTCATAGTTTTTAATAACATTCTGCGGGCGGGGGGGCGGCGGGGCGCGCCGCCCCGCCCAGTGGAAAGCAGAGCATGACCGA
>JAISFT010000101.1 GCA_031263435.1 Treponema sp.
TGTTCCGGCGGCCGGGGAGGAACCCGATATTCCGGCCCTGTTCCGCAGCATTGCCGGGGCCATCCGGGCCATCGAGCGGGAAAATCCCCCGCTGCAGGGCCTGTTCCCCGAATCCCTAAAACGCCTTTCCGGCCGGCCCCGGCCGGTTTCCCCGGAGGATGGGTCCCTGTCCCCGGCGGATCTGGGAGGCTTTCTTGGGGACCTTTCCGCCCGGGAAACCGCCGGGGCCTTCAAGTACCTGCTGGAAAAATACGAAAGATCTTCCGGGCCGGATCCCCTGAACAACTGGAGAAACCCCGCGGCCGCGGCACGGACGGCGCGGAAGGACCGGTCCCGCAAAACCACCGGTAATCCCGGCCCGGGGCCGGTCCCGCGCTGCCTTGCCGAACTTGCGGCCTGCATGCTGGAACCCTACCAGGGCCGGTTCTACGATCCCTGCTGTGGCTCCGCCCCTTTCCTGGCCGGGGCAGCGGACTTTGCCGGCAGCCGGCAGGGGAAGCTTTTGGATCTTTCGTTTTATGCCCAGGAGTGCAACGCGGAATCCTGGCGCCTCGCCGGCATGAACCTGATCATCCGGGGCATCGACACCACAGATATACTGTTGAATCCGGACGGCCCCCTGCAGCGGGATCACTGCCGGGACCTGCGGTTTGACTTCATCAGCGCCTGTCCGCCCCTTCAGGACAATTCCTATCCCTGGATACAGTACGTGCTGGACCGGCTTTCCTCCGCGGGCCTTGGGGCCATCGTGCTGCCGCGGGTTTCCCTTGCCTCATCCCGGGAAGGGGATCGGGAGATCCGCCGGTCCCTGGTGGACGGGCGGCTGGTAGACTGTGTAGTAAACCTGCCGCCCCTTGTCGCCGGTTTCCCCGGTCCCTGCCTCTGGCTGCTCTCCCGGGCCAAAGCCGGCCGGGGCCGCCGTGCCGACGAGCTGCTCTTTATTGATGCCCGGCATCTGGGGCGGAGCCAGAACCGCCGGCACTGGGAATTCTCCGGCGAAGATATTAACCGTATCGCCCGGACCTATCATAACTGGCGTTTCCCCAAGGCTTCCCCCTACCGCGATATCCGGCAGTTCGCCGTCTCCGTACACATGGCCCAGGTCCGGGAGACACAGTACAACCTCAACCCCGCGCTCTACCTGGGCATTTCCGAAGCCGGGGAAGATGCCGGCCTGGGGGCCCACTTTGCCGCCCTGCGGGCCGAATTTGAGGACCTGCTCCGGGAAGATTCCCGGCTGAACCGGCAGTTGGTAGAAAACCTGCGGAAGATCAGATTCGAGGATTAGCATGGCCCGAATAGTATCACTGCACCTGGGGGATGTAACCCGGTTCCATGACGAAAAACGGATCAGCCTGTCCCGGCGCCAGTGTGAACAGCAGTCCGGGGAATTCCCCTATTACGGAGCCCAGGGAATCATCGCCCGGATCAATACCTTTGCCTATGAGGGTGAATACCTGCTGTTCGCCTGCGCCCCGCCGCATAATGTACCCGCCCTGCCGGCGCTTCCGGTAAGCGGGCGCTTTTCTGCAAATACCCATGTGCATGTGCTGGCCTGCATCGAAGAAGTGGAACCCCGTTTCCTCTGCCGCTGTCTTAATACCCTGCCCCGCTCCGTACTGCCCCGTTCTCCGCAGCCCGCGGATATCGAAGACATCGAAATCTCCCTGCCCCCGCCGGAGGATCAGCGGCAGATCCTCGCCGCGCTTTCGGACATCGAAAACAAGACAGTATTACTGCAGAATCAAAACCGGCTTCTGGACGGAATGGCGCAGTCCCTGTTTGATCACCGCTTCGTTTTCGGCAGCGGCAAGCTCCGGCCCCTGGGGGATTTTATCATTTCCCGCACCCTTCCCGATCCCGGCCTTCCGCAGAATGCGGGAACTGCCTTTCATAACCTCCTGCTTTACCCCAGGGAGGATCTCCCCCCCCTGTTTGTCCGCCTCCTCATCAAAAACCCCGAGTTCCTTGCCCATGCAAAAAACTGCCTGGAACACCGGAGCGGCAGGCAGCAGCTTAACGCAGAATTACTGATGACCTTTGAACTTACCGGTCCCGCCGAACCCCCAGGCGGGGCTTTTCCTGCGGGCGCTTACCCGGAATTCGCTGCCTTCGCCTTCAGTGCGGAACAGAAGCTCTCCGCCAATAACGCCGAGCTTAAACTTTTGGCAGCCCTTGGCCAGAGCCTTTTCCCTCCGTCCCCTGCAGCGGAAAGATAAATCAATCGGAAAGATAATTTATAGGGGGAAAGTCGCGGCAGCTATGTTGCCGACCCCCCCGGCCCGGCCCCGTAACCGGGTCCTGGCCTCCCCCCTTCTCCTGGGGGCTCCGCCCCCAAGCCCCTGCAACAGGCTGCTAAACTTGACCCACAGAACAGCGTGTTCCAGCAGAACCGGGAAAACTCCCGAAAAAACGCTTGTAGAGTCTGCCTTCGCTATTTACGATACGCTCCGGCAGGGAATTCCAAAGGTTTTTCCGGGAGTTTTCCCGGTTCTGCGGCATACGTTGGGGTGGGTCAAGTCTAGCTTTTGCTGTGAGGAAGAAATTTGTGAAGGGCGACAGAATTGTGGGTCAAGTTTAGAACAGGCCGCTGGATGATCTTCTCTTGAACGATTCAGCTATCGCTGAACAACTCAGTTACCGCTGCCTGGGAACCCCTTTAAATATTCCCCGGCGGATCGGTTCATTTCAGCCGAAAAGGCGGACATGTACTTGCGTTTGCAGAAGGCGGTCATAAAGGCATCGAAGTCCTTCCCGGGGTAAAGGTCCGCGAACATCTCCCGCAGTTCAGCCTCCGTAAGGGGACGGTAGCGATCCTGCCGCACCAGGTAGCGGCGATCCGGGCGGGGGGGCTTGGGCCGCTTCACCTGAGATTCTGCAGGGTACCCGATCACCAGCATGGCCGCAGGAAAGGTCAGGGGATCCAGACCCAGAAGTTCCGCGGTCTCTTCCTTGTTCTCCAGAATGTCCCCGATATAACAGGACCCTAGCCCCAGGGATTCTGCGGCTACGGTCATGTTCTGGGCCGCGATGACCGCGTCCGCACAGGCGAGGAACAGATCCCCCGGACCGGGTTTCCGGGCCTCAATCCCCGCGTAGCGGTACGAGTCGAGCCAGCGCCGGCAGTCGGCCAGGAAAACCAGCACCACAGGAGCCGCCGCGATAAAAGGCTGATTATCGCAGAGGACGGCCAGTCTCTCTTTGACGGATACATCCCGCACATCCAGGATGGTATAAAGCTGCTGATTCCCCGCACTGGGCGCCTGTATCCCCGCGTCAATAATCTGATTGACCATATCTTCGGGGACCGGCGTATCCAGAAAAACCCGGACCGATTTCCGTTCAAAGAGCGACTGAATTATGTTGTTCATGGCTTCTCCTTCTCTCCATCTTACATCTCTATCTTACATCCGCTGCGATAAAGTTTATATAGCCCTCTGTAAGGGAATTGACAGTATTTTTTAAAAATGCTTTACTGAATTAACGGGAGCTAAAGGCTGTGGAAAAAATCATTCAATATTTAAGTCTCAAAAATATATTCTGGTATTTTCTAGCCTATGGATTGGCAACATTTATCGTAATGTAAATTTGCCGGAAGGAGAATATGTAGTTACGGTATATCAGGATGAAAACAACAATGGAAAATTGGATTCATTTTTCGTTAATTTAAGGGCCTTTGGCATCATATACAGCCGAAACGGTGCCGGCGCTTAAAAACAGATCAGGCCGTTTTGCCCAGTCGTCCATTTATAGCGCCCGGTTTTTTTGTTAGATCCCCGGGAAATCCTCATGGCTAACACCTGTTTTTTAACTCAACTATATAGGTTACATTAAGCAAATCCCTGTTTCTTGCGCCCGAATAAATCTGAGGTATTTTCTGATCGGAATAAAATTCTTTTCGTTTTATATAGGGCATTGCTCTGGCATCTTTAGTACACAACAATTTACAGCCGGATACATCCAGTATGGCCACAAGGTGTTCGTCATTAAAGGCGCTGTCACTACAAACTTCTTTTAATCGTACAGCATAATTATCTATCATATTTCCATTGATCTCTACAAACTTTCCTGCTTTTTGCAATTCAACTATCAATTTTAGATACTTTAACATTTTTTTTATTTCGGATTTATATTTTGTTCCGCCATATACAAAACAAGCGCCTTTTTGCCTCTTAACCCACTCATAAACAAAACAAAATTCATTATAATCGCTGGCGGCGGAATCGAATACCGATGAAAAAGAATTTGTATCAAGTATAATCACACCTGGTTCCCCTATAGTCCAAGATTTTCTATTTGTTCTTTTATAAAGAATTCCCTGAATTCCTCCGGTTGATCGGCGTCATAATTTCCATTATCATCAATTTTAATTGAAAAAGCCTTGTTAATTCCATCTTTGCGTAAAAAGAAAATAACATGGGCATTGGATTTTTCATCGGTCTGCCTTTGTTTCCTTCTGAACCTGTCAATTAAATAATCGCTATGGGTTTCGACAAAGCTTCTTTTTTTAAATTTTCCTATGGAAAGATCAAAAAATAAATCTCCCATTGCAGCCTGGGCCTTTGGATGCAAATGTACTTCCGGCTGCTGTATTGTGATCATGCTGTTTTTTTGGGTTAATAGCGTAAAAAGCACGGGTAAAACCTGTGAAACACCATAACCTATGTTAACTATATTGATTGGCTCTTTATCCAGTATGAAATTCATTCTGAAAGGAGCATCATCGGTTGACTCATATTCTTTGATATCTATATTTTTAAACAGTCCGCTTTGTTCTCCAAACATATTTATTTCTTGTGAAAATTTATTTTTTGTTTTTAATAATCTCCTTATCTCATAGGGAATATGATCTCCCTCGGAACTTTCAAGCGTACCCGGTTCATCATATGTTTTCTTCGGCTTGCTTCTTATTGGTGCTATTGGCGTAACATTCAGCATCGGCAACTGTTCCGGGAAACTGGCTTTTTTATTTTTGAGCGCAAAATCAAATACTGAAAGTATCATCATAGGCGAATTAGGCATTGATCTTGTTGCGAAAGCGCTCGTTTGGAATTTCTCGTTTTTGGGGAAATCCTTCATGCCATCCGGTAATATTGATTCCCCCTTCATGATTTTATATTTTACTTTATCGTCTTCACAGAAGAAATAAAAAACTGATTTTTCTTTTTCAAAAGCCCCGCGTGAAATAACGGGTTTTCCATTTAAATTGATAAATTCAAAAATAAAAGAAACAATTTCCAAATTCTGTTCTTGAAAATACCCTATTCTGAAGGATGATTTATCGCTGGTTTCAGCCGATACGAGATCGTCAAATGAATATGCTTGAGAATCTCCCGTATTGAATTCAGGATTAACCCAAAAGCCGGGATGTGAAATTGTATTCAATGCCATTAATACGGAACTCTTGCCGGAGCTGTTTTCCCCAACCAGGAAATTTACATCGAGAATATCTATATATTGTTTGGAAAAACCTCTAAAATTATCCAGGAATAATTTCTCCACTACCATATCCTTTCTGTCGATTATATCCCGCCCTGGGGCTTTTTTCAATTCCTTGTCTGAACGGCTGTTCTGGCGGTGTCCGTTTTTGGCAGGACGCCCGCCCAAGGGCGGGCGCCGATGGGGGGTAGCCGGAGACCCCGGACCCGGCTGGGGGAGGGATCTGTATCTGAACGGTGATGCCGGGGAGGAGGCTCCGGCGGAGGGGGGGCCAGAAAAACAGAGGGCCAAAAACGCTCAGCGTTTTTGGCCCGGCTACGGGCGGGTTGTCCGTGGTAGCGGGCCCCCCCTTAAAAAAGAAAGAATTGGAGGTGAGGGGAATTGAACCCCTGACCTTGTGAATGCCATTCACACGCTCTAGCCAACTGAGCTACACCCCCGACGCTGTTGAAACTATACCTGGCGGGACGATTTTTTGTCAAGCGCCCTGGCGGCAGCACCTTAGTGGTGTCGCCTTGGTAGCGACGCCTAATGGCGGTCTTTGTTTTTGCGGCTTCCCCCGCTGCCGGCGCTGCTTTGTTGGCGGACTGCCTCGTAGAGGAGGATGCCTGCGGCTACCGAGACGTTAAGGGAATCGATGCGTCCTCTGCGGAGGCCGCTGCCGGGGCTTCGGGAGGGGACGGAGACCATGCGGTCGCAGCGTTCCGCCAGCAGCCGGGATATGCCTTCCCCTTCGCTCCCCAGGACCAGGGCGGTGCGGCCTCCCAGTTCAACGGTAGGGGCCGGATCGCCGTCCATGTCCGCTCCGTAGATCCAGAAGCCCGCGTTTTTCAGGTCCTCCGCGGCCCGGACCAGGTTGGCCACCTCTGCGGCGGGCACCCAGTCCACGGCGCCGGCGCTGGTTTTGGAGATTACCTCCGCATGTTTGGCGTTGCGCCGGTCCCGGCTTACTACCAGGTCTACGCCAAACTGGTCGCAGGAACGGAGGATGGCCCCGTAGTTGTGGGGGTCCGTAATTTCGTCCAGGATAAGGACCAGAGAGTCCTTTTTTTCCCCCAGGGTTTCGATGAACTCGTCCAGGCTTATGTCCGCCCGCGGCCCGGTGTCCGGTATCTCCAGGGCGATGCCCCGGTGGTCCGCCGCCAGATGGTCCAGATCGTGGGTTCCTACCCGGTCCACCCGTACTTTATGGGCGGAGGCCAGGGACAGGATTTCCCGGGCCCGGGGTCCTGCCTTGGCAAGCAGGACAGGACCGTGGGGCTTGCCGGATTTGATGCGTTCTTCGATAGCGTGAAAACCTGTAAGGTAGCTCATGGTAGTGCCTCTGTTTCTGCCGCTATGGTTGTGTTACTACCACTCCCTTTTTCAGGATGATATTGGCATAGCGGGCCGGCTCCCCGGTGGCCAAAGCGGCATAAGCGGCGGCCCCCCGCTTGTAGAAGTCGAATCTGTTGATGGCGCAGTCCCGAACATCTGCCTGATGTGTTCTGATGATCTGCCGGTACTTGCCCCAAATTTCGGGGACGTAGGGATCTCCGGGCTGGACTTCCATCAGGATCACCGGCTGTTCGACATAGGTGTCCAGGGGCATAAAGCGGAGTATGACGTCAAGAAGTTCCGGTATGCCGTGGCCGTCGCAGCGGATAAGCCGTCCGGGATGGCCAAGACGGGGATAGTTTCCGTCGCAGATAAGCAGTTCATCCCCATGCCCCATTTCCATCAAGGTCATCAAAAGTTCCGGTCCCAGAATTGCAGGGATGTTTTTTAACATGATCGCCTCCTGTTATGTTAGATCGTATGTTTGCCCGTAACGGACAATTTCTGTTTGGGGGAACCCATGTTCCGCCAAATATTTCTTAAACGCCTGCTGGGCGTCAGGTTCGCCGTGGACCAGGAAGATCTTTTTAAGGCGGGAGGTATCGAGGCTTTGGAGCCACAGCAGGGCCTCTGCATAATCGGCATGGGCGCTAAAGGCGTTGATCTCTTCCACCCCGGCCCGGCGTTTAAGCCATTGGCCGTGGATTTTTACTTCCTCCGCCCGGTCCCGAATCCGCCGTCCCAGGGTGTTTTCTGCCATGTAACCTACCAGGAGGATGGTGGTATGGGGATCTCCGATGTTGTGGATCAGGTGGTGCTGTATCCGCCCGGCTTCGCACATGCCGTCGGCGGAGATGATGATCAGGGGGCCCTTGCGGTCGTTGAGGGCCTTGGATTCATCAACACTGGTGGTAAAGTTAAGGCTGTTGAACCCAAAGGGATTCTTGTGGTGCTTGATGAAGGCTTCTTTGATTTCCTCATCGTAACATTCGGGGTGTACCTGGAAGATGGTGGTGGCATTGGTTGCCATAGGTGAATCAACGTAAATAGGAATTTCCGGAATTACCCCGTCATCCACGAGGAGGTGGAAGTAATAGACCAGCTCCTGGGTCCGCTCGATGGCGAAGGAGGGGATGAGTATTTTCCCCTTCTGTTCCACCATGCGGGTGGCTACCGCGGCGAGTTTTTTTTCCGCGTTGTGCTTATCGTCGTGGCGGCGGTTGCCGTAGGTGCTTTCCAGCACCAGGTAATCCGGCGCCGGGGGGATCGCCGGGTTACGGATAATCGGTTTTCCCTTGCGGCCCAGATCCCCGGTGCAGAGAATACGGATCGGGCTGCCGTTTCTTTTCACGGTGATGGAGGCCATAGCGGACCCCAGGATGTGTCCGGCATCGTAGAATTCCAGGTTTATTCCGTCGCCGATGTACAGGGGACGGTTGTAGGAAACGCCCAGGATCTGGCTGGTGGCCTGGATGGCGTCCTTTTCGGAATACAGGGGCTCCCAGTCGAATTTTTCGCCTTTTTTGCGGGCCTGGCCCCGCAGGTAGATGGCGTCCCTGGCCTGGATATGGGCGGAGTCCATCATGATAAGGCTGGCGATATCCCGTGTGGCGGGGGTGGCGTAGATGTTCCCCTTATAGCCGTTTTTGACAAGCAGGGGGAAGAGGCCGCAGTGGTCAAGGTGGCCGTGGGTAAGGATGGCCGCCTCAATCCGGTCCGGCTCTATGCCCAGGGTCCGGTTTTTCCGGTCCGCCTCCGCCCGGGAACCCTGGAAGGCTCCGCAATCTATAAGATAGCTTGCCCCGTCTATTTCCAGTACATGTTTGGAACCGGTGACTTCCTCCGCTGCTCCAAGGGAATAGAAGTTCATTTTCATGGGCTTAATTTTCTTCCCGAATCAGGGCTTCTGTAAAGCCCACCCTGCCGAGAAGCCGGGCAAGGGCGGGTATGTCCTGGGCCGGAACCCCCGGAATAACGACACGGATATAATCCCCATAACGCTCGTAGATAGGGCGGAAGCCTACGGTAGTCAGCCGGTCGGAGGCTTCTGTGGCGTGCCAGGTATTCTGATACGATCCTACCTGAACCCGGTAGGTTTTGCCGCTCCTTATGGCATCTTCGTTGGGTATATAGGGCCGGATCAGGGCAGTTCCCCGGTCCACTATGGGCGGCAGGGGGGAAGGTTCGGTTTGCCGGGGCTGGACCGGTTGTACGGGCTGTACTGTCTG
>JAISFT010000156.1 GCA_031263435.1 Treponema sp.
TACCGGTTTCCCAACCCCGTCGGACTTACCGCGGTGGGGGAAAACCTGTTTAAGATAAGCAACGCCTCCGGCCAGCCCATCGCGGGCCGGCCCGGTTACGAAGGCATGGGCCAGATCATCCACCGGTTCCTGGAAATGTCCAACGTATCGGTGGTACGGGAGATGGTGGACCTTATCGTGGCCCAGCGGGCCTACGAATTCAACTCCCGGACCATCCAGACCAGCGACAACATGCTGGGAACAGCGACCGGCCTTAAACGGTAACAGAGGGGAATATGGACATAGGAGCAATCGGAACCCAGTATTTTGAGCAGTACCGTTACGGGGTGGAAAACCTGGCAATCGCCCGGAATTCCGAGACCGCCGCCGCTGCCGGGACGCCCTCCTTCGACGAGTACCTGAAAAAGGCCGGCAGCGAAACCGGCGCCGGCAGGAACCCCGCTCCTTCTTCCGGGCCGCGGACCCCTCCCGTTGACAAGACCAGTAAACTCTACGAACAGTGCCTGGAACTGGAGACCTTCCTGGTCAAAAACCTCCTTACCGGCATGCGGAGTACCGTACAGAAAAGCGGACTTATCAGCGAAGGGCTGGCGGGCGAGTTCTACGAGGACATGCTCTGGGATGAATACGCCAAAAGCTTTACCCGGAACGCCGGATTCGGCCTGGCGGAGCAGGCCTACCGGGAACTGACAGGCCAGCGCTTCAGCCGTATCCCGGACCCCGCTCCCGATGAGGCTTTAGGATAAGCCCCCAAGGTAAACGCAGGTACCGAAGAATATGAACCACGAAGGCGCTCAAAGGTACACTAAGGATTAGATTCGTCGGTTTTATCCTTCCTTCGTGATCCTTTGTGCGCCATAGTGGTAAATTCTTAAACATGCGTTTAGCCTTGACTACCTACTAGTATCCAGACAGCAAAGAAAATGTGGTTCCATCTCCTCGGCACAAAATCTCATCGCACAGCGAAGCGCAAGGGATAGGAGGGGCGCAAAGCGTTCTTTGCACCGCCAGGTGCAAAGAATGGAGCGAAGCGGAACCCCGAATAGCCCGGTCCCCTGTCCTGCGGACTACGCAGGCGGGGATGCGCCCAAAACATAAAATTCACAGTTTGAATGATGCCTGGATACTAGGGCGCCTTTGGCGCCCCTTCATGCCGGTTATGCCTGAACCCCGCTCATCAGGTACACCACAAGGTTGTAGAACCCGTGGGCCAGGGCGATCCCGTGGAGACTGCGGAAACGGATATAGACCAGACCCAGGATTACCGCGGCCAGTACGGAATTCATGGTTCCCCAGGGGCCCTCGTATACATGACAGAAGCTGAACAGGACGGTAGAAATCAATAAAAAAGTCCGGGGGCCCAGGCCGAATTGCCCGATTTTTTCCCCCAGATAGTACCTGAAGTACCCCTCCTCAAGGTATCCCGTACTGATGCAGGAAAAGAAGAGGGCCGCAAAGCCGGTAATGTCCCCGGGGGCCTCGATTCTGATGTTGGCGGGCAGTTCCGGGAAAAAAGCGGCCGCCCGGGAGACGCAGATGCCCGTCAGAACAAGAGAGGGAAAGGCCAGGAGAAAGCCAAAGAGGTCCTGCAGGCCGGGCAGAAAAACCGCCCCTCCCCGGCCGGACTTCCGCCACAGATACCAGATAAGGGCCAGGGCTGGTAGATTGTAGACGAGGGTACGGATAAGCTCGCGGTAAGCAGAGAAAACCACCAGCTCCGACGGCGGATCGCTGCGCAGGGCGCCGGGTAAGAACAGAATACAGTACAGAATAAGGGGCTCGATAAACAGAGCCAGACCCTTTTCGGGATTTTTTTGGGAACCGTCTTCGGGAACCTGGGGGCCCGGGAACGTAGTGGCCATGCCTTTTGACACTCCGCAGGGGACAAGATATAGTTTATTATAAGCTCAGGGTGGAGAATATAGTATATGGCGCTTTTTGTCCTGTTGATTTTTTGCGGGGTCTGTGCCGCTGTTATTTTTTTTCACCGTAAATCCGGGGCCCAGGGGTCCTGGGTGCAGTTCTTTGCCAAGGGTACCGATGCCGGGTTTTCCCTTAAGGAGATTGAACTGCTGCGGAAGCTGGCAATGATAAGCAATCTGGAGGAGCCTTCCTCCCTTTTCTGGTCCCAAACTCAACTGGACCAGTGTATCCGGGCCCTGGTCAAGGCCCGGCAGAACAGCGCCGCGGGGGAAGATCTGGGGGATGAAGATTTCCTGTCCCGGCTCTACGAGTACCGCAAAAAGATCGAGATGGAAAAGCCCCGGATAAAGAACGGCATCAGCAATTCCCGGCAGATCAGCGAAGGCCAGAATTTGCGTATTCTGGTTTCCGGCAGCGGGGTTTTCCGTTCCCAGGTGATCAGGAATACCCCTCAGAATATCACCATTTCCCGGCCGGTAAACGAAAAGGTCAATCCAAATTTCTCATGGACAGGGACAAAGATGTCCGTCTATTTTTGGAGGGAAGACGATGCGGGCTATGTCTTTGATGCCGAAACCATAGACGAGGTTTTTGCCAAGGGCATATCATCCCTTAAAATTTCCCATTCGGACTCCTTGTACCGGACCCAAAAACGGAGGTCCATCAGGATAAAGATGCACAAACCTGCATACCTGTACCTGCTAGGGCCGGAAGAGGGGTCAGGGAAGGCTGAAACGGCCCCCGGAGCCAGGTGCTTCATGGAGGATCTTTCCGATACGGGCTGCGCGCTGACTATCGGCGGGCAGGCGGCGGCGGGGATGAGGATCAAGGTGCAGTTTGCCCTGAACGGTGTTCCCATCTGCATGAGCGGGACAGTCCGGTCGGTGGATTACAAAGAAGCCATGCAGCGCTCCCTGCTCCATGTGGAATCCGATCCGCTGCCGCGCTACGCGCAAAATAAGATACTGGGCGAAGTTTTCGGCATGGAAGATGCCGAAGAAGATCTCCCCTACCGGATCTCCGACGAAAGTACCGAAACGGCGTCCGTACCCGGTGATACGGAGGGCGCGGGAATCGCTGCCGGGCTTCCCGCTGAAGGGGAGCCGGATCAATTTCCCGGTTCCGCGGCATCTGTTCCGGTGGGGGTGTCTCCGGATGCCTTCATACAGCCGGCCCCGTCGCCGATCTTTATGCCCGGTCTCCCGGGTAGTCCGCAGGACCTGCCCGTAGCTGCGGGGGTTCCTCTGACCACGGCGGATGAGGATCCGCCCTTGATGCCGTTTCCACCGGAAGGGGGTATTTTATGAATCACAGGGCACGGGTAAATCCAAAAACGGTCCCGGCATCAAAACGGGTGGTCCTCCGGGCGGCGGCCCTGACGCTTTTTCTTGTTCTGGGAACGGCGCTGGGGTCCCAGGAGTCGATCCTCAATTCCTACCAGCGGAATTTTGTGCGGGCCAGCCTTTCCACCAAGGTGGGGATCCTGCTGGACGCCGCCACCGACGACCGGGCCTCGGAGTTTATCGGCCAGCTCTACGAATACGCCCTGAATTTTTCCCTGCAAAACGCAGAGATCCTGCGGGGCGATCCGGAACTCCTCAACCTGACGGTCATCGCCGCCCGGGGGGCGGGGAACAGCGGCTATACCCGGAGCGTTGATACCCTGTGGAAGGTTTTTTCCGGTTTTCGGGACTCCCAGATCAGGATTGCCACCCTTGAGACCCTGGCGGTTCTTGCAAGGGGAAACGCCCAAATACTGGAAAATCTGAATCAATTTTTGGCCAATCAAAACAGCCTGTACCGGTCCAATATGGACGTGGATATTCCTACAATTTCCGCCTGTATAGCCGCCCTGGGGGCCCTGGGGGGGGAGAGTTCTTTTTCGGTCCTCTTTGCGGTAATTATCGCCGGTTATCCCGAACCCCTGGGGGCGCAGGCGGCGGAGGCCCTGGAAAAACTTCCCGGGGATACCAAGGCGAATCTGACGGCAATACTGCAAAAAAACCCGCCGGTTGAAAAACTTGCTGTCTTTCGGGCGGCCATCTCCGGCCGCAGTATGAACGAAGCGGAAAAGGGCGCCTTTGCCCAGACCGCGCTGGAAATCGGCATGCAGAGGGATACCGCCGTCAACGGCAACAGAAACGCCCTGGCCCTGCTCTGTTCCCTGGCAACACAGACTCTGCGAGATCTTAAATGGACCAGGGCGGCTCCTGCGGCGGTACAGTATTTTTACCTGATCCAGTCGGAATATCAGGAAGACCGGACACCCCAGCAGCGGGATCTGCTTTTGGAGGCAATTTCATGTCTCGCCGTCATGGACAGCTTCGATGCGGCCCAGGCCCTTTCCCTTCAATTGGGCTATTTGAATTCCCAGTTTGAACGGACCGGAAGGAGTGGAACCTTCGGCGAAAATGACGAGACCCTTGTGCTGGGGGTAATCAACGCCCTGGGACAGTTGGGAGACAAGATCGCCTTCGATAATCTCCACTACGTTGCCTATTTGGAATACCCAGAGCGTATCAAGGCTGCGGCCAGGGAGGCGCTGAACAATCTCCAATGGTAAATCAAAACCGCCCTTTTCCCCTTTCGGCCCTTACCTTGGGGACGGCCCTTTCCTACTATGGGGTGTATCTTTTTGATTCCCGCCGCCTTTTTCTGATCGCCGGCCGGTTTTCCGGCGCTTCCCTGGTTTTTATTGCCGCCGCAGTGCTGTTGTGGTCCCTTTTCCCGGTACTGGGCTCTCCGTTCATCCTGAACCGGCGCTCTTGGCGGGGGTTCTGTGTTCTTGGCGCCGCCTTTGCCGTGGGCCTCCTCCTGGGCGCCGGGCTTGCCGGCCGTATACCCGGCGCGGCCGCGCCGGGCTTACCCGCCGGCACGATCAACGCCCTTGAGGGGGTATTGCTGGAAGATCCCCGGAAAAACTCCGGGGGAAACGGCACGGCCCTGCTCGAACTAAGACGGGCCTGGACAGACGGGGGGGCCGCTATCGGCGGCGCCGGGGTACAGACTTCTGCCCGCGGCAAGGTAACGGTGGTATTCCCCGGCGGCCGTTTGGAAGACATCAAGGAATTCGGCAGAAAGAGCGTGGTGTACCTGGAGGGGGGCTTTTTGCCGCCCCGGCCGGGGGAAACCGGTCCCGGCATGTTTCGGGCCCTGGGGGTCCATGTCGTCTCCCCGCCGCCGCCGCTGGAGCAGTCCCGTACCGGCCTGCGGCAGGCTCTGGTTTCCCGCTTAAGCCGCCCGGATAATTCCCAGTGGGGAAGCCTTTCCCTGGCCCTGCTCCTGGGCATCCGGGATAACCTGGATTCGGACCTCAGCCGTTCCTACCGGGAGGCCGGGGTCTCCCACGTCCTTGCCCTGTCGGGAATGCATTTGGCGGTAATTTCCGCCCTTATCGCCTTTCTTTTTAAGCCCCTCCTCGGCCTCAAACGGGCCGCCTTTACCGGCGCCCTGTTTATCATAGCCTATGTATTTCTGGTAGGTTCCCAGCCTTCCCTGGACAGGGCGGCAATCATGTACCTCCTGGGGGCCCTGGCGATCATCTGCCTCTGGGCGCGGAACCCCGCCTCCATGCTCAATCTGGCCTTTATTGTCCAGATCATCAGACAGCCGGAATCGGGCATCGCCGTTTCCTTTATCCTGTCTTACCTGGCTCTGTGGGGGATCCTCCACCTTGGGGTAAAAATAAGCGCCCTGTTCCGGGGCAAAATCCCCCCCGCTTTGCTCCAGGGGCTTTCCGCTTCTGTGGGGGCCTTTATCGCCACTGCCGCGGTCAGCGCCGCCATTTTTGGCGTCCTGCAGCCCGCAGGTATCCTGACGGGGCTTTTGGTTGTCCCCCTCACCAGTCTGTTCATGGTTATGACTATCGGATACCTGGCCCTCGATTTGATCCTGCCCTTTACGGCGCGGCTGTTGGGCCTGGGACTCTCCGCCCTGTACAAAGGCATGGATATCATGGTGGGATTTTCCGCCGGCCTTCCGGGAATCACCCTGCGGGCCGGCACAGCCGGGACGCCGGGGATCGCCTCATGGCTGCCGGTGCTGGGCCTCTCAGTCCTGCTCGGCGCCCTGGTTGTTATCCTTGCCCGGCGCCGCGCCCTGGCCGCCGGCCGTATCCCGGCCCTTCCCTGAGCCGGTTCCCATGACCCCCCTTAATTACGATTCCCCCCTTGCCCTCAGAGCCTTCCTGGAGGAACGGGGTTGGGGGATGCGGAAGAAATGGGGGCAGAATTTTTTGATCAAAGGCGCTATCCGCAAAAAACTGGCCGCGGCCCTGGAGATAAAACCGGGGGACGGGGTTTGGGAGATCGGTCCCGGTCTGGGGGCCATGACCAGGGAGCTTCTTGAACAGGGGGCCAGGGTAAAGGCCTTCGAGATCGATTCGGGTTTTACCGGTTTTTTGCAGGAAGAATTCGGCGGCAGGGCGGATTTTTCCCTGGTTCCGGGGGATGCGCTTAAAACCTGGAAAGGGGAGGGGAGGGTCCCCTTTCTTCTGGGAAACTTGCCCTACAACATCGCCGCAGTCCTTTTGGGGGATCTTATCGAGGGGAACCGCTTTTTCAGGCGCATGGTAGTAACGGTGCAAAAAGAAGTGGGGCGCCGTCTGACAGCCCGGCCGGGACAGGCGGATTATTCATCCATTACGGTACTCATTGCCGGTTTGTACGATGTAAAGCCCCTTATAACTATGGGGGCTTCGTGTTTTTACCCGCGGCCCCGGGTCGATTCGCTGGGGCTCAGGCTCGATCTGCGGGAGGGACTGGACCTCCCAATCACAGAGGCCGGGGAAGGCATTACAATCCCCTTTTCGCCCCTCCTGTACCCCATGGTGCGGCGGCTCTTTTCTTTCAGGCGCAAAACCGTTAAAAATAGTTTAGGGGCCTTTGTGTCGTCCCGGTCCGGCGCGGACCAGCCCCCGGCGGGGCAAAAAGATCTGGTTATGACCGCCCTGGAACGCTGCGGGATAAGCCCGGGCGAGCGGCCCGAAAATCTGGATATTCCCCAGTTTCAGGAATTGGCCCGGCAGCTTCAGGATCTTGGTTTGGGGTGATAGATTGACCATTGCATCGGCTCTGGAAGCCATTGAAGAACGGATACAAAAGGCCTGCATACGGTCGGGGAGAAGGCGGGAGGAGATCCGGCTTATGGCCGTTTCCAAATTTCAGCCCATCGCCAAAATAGAGGAAGCCCGGAAGAGCGGCCTCCGGCTTTTCGGGGAAAACCGGGTCC
>JAISFT010000005.1 GCA_031263435.1 Treponema sp.
TGGGGAATGTAGGCCGTAAAGACGCTCCCCGCCCCGTATTCGGAATCCACGGTAACATCCCCGCCCATGACACGGCAGAGATTCCGGGTAATGGCGAGCCCCAGCCCCGCGCCCTCCACCCCCCGGTTTGTCAGGGAATCCAGCCGGGAGAAATTGCCAAAGAGTTTCCCCATATCTTCCGGCTTTATGCCGATCCCCGTGTCGGTGATCTCGAATTTCAGGGTAAGGGATTCTTCGTCCCGTTCTTCCCTGCCCACCCTTAGGGTGATGTGGCCGGTGTTGGTGTACTTTGCCGCGTTGGACAGGAGGTTAAGAAGTATCTGCCGCACCCGGACCACGTCGCCGGAAAGTTTTCGGGGAATGGCGCTGTCCACGTTCACCACAAAATAAACGGGCTTTTCCCGCAGCCGCATACGGATAATGGCGATCACATCGTTGATGAGGGAAGAAAATTCGTACTCCGCGGAGACTATCTCCATCTTCCCCGATTCAATTTTGGAAAAATCCAGAATGTCGTTGATGATGGACACCAGGTTGCTCCCCGCCTGCTTTACCGCCGCGGCGTGTTCGTGCACCAGCGCCGAGGCTTCTTCCCGCAGAATAAGCTCCGACATGCCGGTAATGGCGTTCATGGGGGTGCGGATTTCGTGACTCATCCGGGCAAGAAAGGCGCTCTTGGCGACATTGGCCTCCTCCGCCCGGGCCTTGGCATCCTCCGCCTCAAGCCGGGCCTCGGTGATGGGGGTAATGTCGCTTATGTCGATAAAGCGGCCCGGAGTGCTGCCGGGGAATTTGTCGGAGATAATCCTGAAGTGCCGTTTCCTGCCGTTGTGGAGCATCTCCAGGGCGCCGTCATAAAAACCGCCGGACTCCAGAATCTCCCCAATGCTCAGCTTCATGTCGATGTCGTGGAACAGATCCATCACCGGGCGGCCCACGGCCATTTCATGATCTTCGATACGGGCCAGCTCCGCCATGGGTTTGGAAATGTAGGTAACCCGGTTCATCTCGTCCACCATGACCATCAGGTTGGGGGTGGCGGCCATCAGGGTGTTAAAGGTGTCCTGGGCCCGGGAGGAACGGCTGCTCTTTTCCCCGGAAAACCGGGAGAGTATCACCACAAGGCAGACGGCCAGCAGGACAAAGGCCCTGAAATAGAGGGCGGAGCTGATATATTCCGGCAGGCGCACCAGAACGAGGGCCGCCATGCCGGCCACGGCGATCCCTGCGGCCACGCGGAAATACCGATCCCCCGCCCGGTCCCTGCTACCCACGGAAAGGGCCCCCCTGTTTGTAGGACAGATTATCCGGCGCGGCAATGTTCACGGCCCCCTTAATCAATTCCACCGTAATGTTGGTATCAAGAAAGGTTTCGCCGTCCAGGTTGATTATCAGGGGTTCTTTGGAGCGGATGGAGATGCTCTTCCCCCGTTTCAGCACCGTATTCTCGGGGAAGTAATCATAATGCCCGTTGGTATAGGGAAGGACCATCCGTAATCCCACCAGGGTCCCCATACCCTTAAGCATAAGCACATCCATCAGACCATCGTTGGGAACAGCGGTAACCACGGCGCTTTTGTCCCCGCCATAGCAGGGACCGTTGGCGATATTAACGCTGGCATAGGCGCCGCTTACATTCTCCCCGTCAAGGACGATGGTGTATTCCTGGTTGAGCAGCTTGTGATCGAAGAGCACCGTAAATCCCCCCAGGTAGTAGATCATATTATAAATACGGGTGCTGTTTCTGATAAACCGGGGCCAGCTTTTTAGTTTCTGCTGCATGGCTACTGTTTTGAAAACAGAAGCCGATTCCAGCCCTACAATACAGAGGTTGAGCGCGTAATTACTGCCGCAGTGAAGAATATCCGTCGGCACCGCCGGCGCCGCGGCAAGGAGGGGAATATTCCTAAAGCTGTCCTCCCTGCCCTCCCCAAAGGCGCGGACAAAGTCGCTGTTGCGGCCGTAGGGGACCGGGGCCAGATCCGCGTTGGGAAGCCCCACAATCCCGTTCAGGCAGTCGAACAGTATCCCGTCGCCCCCCACCGCGTAGACCCGGACCGCCCGCTCCGGCCCCGCCTGGGTAATGTACTGCCGCACCGTCCGTATGGCGTGCCGGGGAAACCGGGAGATCCGGATATCGTATTCTTCTTTGATGACCCGCTCAAACTGGTCCTTTACCCCGGCGATAAAGGCGTCCATGCTTGTCCCGGTTCTGAAGGAAACGGGGTTGATAATAAAAAGATGCTTCCGCGGGACCGGGACCCGGGAAACTTCCGCCGCCCCCTGTTTCCCCCCAGCCTCTTCCATGCCCGTACCCGTACCCTTCCCCACACCCTGCCTATCGTTCGCTGTATTCATTTCTGTGTCAGATTATTCACACCATCCCAGTCATCGGGCGGCGGAGCGGCAATGAACGCGTGGCACCGGCTTATATAGACCCTCGCCGTAGTATCGCCGGCTTCAGCCTTCGCCAGGGACTCGAATAAGGCTTCCGATTGTTCGAACTGCCGGTTTTCAAAAAGCTCCACGGCCTTTTCCCAGGCGGCCAGCCGTTCAATGCTCTCCGCGGCGGCCCCTTCCCTAAAACCGGTAACCTCGTAGATCCGCAGGGGACTGCTGATTCCCACCACCCGCACCCGGTCCAGACTGCGGCAGAGGAACTCATCCCCAATCGCGCTTTTTGTATATTCGCTTATCAAAATACCCCCGGTCCGGTACTGCTTGTTTACCCCCTCAAGCCGGGCCGCAAGGTTCACCGCGTTCCCCATGACCGTGTAATTCAGCTTGTTTTCCGAACCCATGTTCCCCACCACCATGGCCCCGGAGTTGATCCCGATGCGGGTAAAAATCGGCAGGGGGCTTAACTGTTCTTCCAGGATTCGCCTGTTCAGCATTGCCTCGGCCTCTTTCATCTGCAGAGCGCTGCGGCAGGCCAGGGCCGCGTGGTTTTCCTGGTGCAGGGGGGCGCCGAAAAAGGCGACCACCGCGTCGCCCTCGTACTTGTCAATGGTCCCCCGGTTCTCCGTAATAATGCCGCTCATGGTACTCAGGTACAGGTTAAGCAGGCTTACCAGTTGGGCCGGCTCAAGCTGTTCGGCGATAGTCGAAAAACCCTGGATGTCCGTAAAGACTGCCGTCATTTCCCGCTTTTCTCCCCCCAGGTTCAACTTGGAAGGGTCCTGGATAATCTCATCCACCACCGCCGGCGACAGGTAACGGGAAAAGGCGTCCTTCAGACTGGTGTTAAACAATTCCAACTGCCGCTGCTGGGTTTTAAGTATCTCCTTCTGCGCCTCCACCAA
>JAISFT010000034.1 GCA_031263435.1 Treponema sp.
GTGGCAGGGGCCGCCGGGACCCCCGTCCCGGCGGCCCCGGTGATCATTCCCCCCTTTATCGCCGCCGATCACGAGGGGGGGCAGGTCCACCGCTTCGGGCCGGGGATTACCCGCCTTCCCGCGGCGGCCTTTTGGGAGGAACTGGCCGAAAAAGAGGGGAGGGAAGCGGCTCTGGAGGCTCTGGAAACCGCGGCCTATGAATCGGGGCTGGAGATCCGGGACCTGGGTCTTACCCTGAGCCTGGCCCCGGTGGCGGAGATTCTGAACAACGACAACCGGCGTTTCCTGGAGGACCGCAGCTTCGGGTCTGAAACCGGTTTCACCACCGCCGCGGCGGCGGCCTATATCCGGGGCATGGAACGGGCGGGTGTCGGCTGTGTGGTAAAGCACTTCCCCGGTAATTCCGGGGCGGACCCCCACACGAATGTCGTGGTCCTCTCCGGAAGCCGGGAAGAACTGGATCGGGCGGTGGAGCCCTTTGCCGCCCTTATCCGGAACGCCTCTTCCGGCGGTCCGCCGGTGGCGGGAATCATGGTTTCCCATGCCCTGGTCCCCGCCTGGGACCCGGAGCGGATCGGGAGTCTTTCTCCGGTCCTCATCAACCGCTGGCTCCGGGAGGACCTGGGCTTCCGGGGCATCGTGCTGGCGGATGATTTTTCCATGGCCGCCGCCCGCACAGGTCCTGAAGAAGCCGCCGTCCTTTCCCTGGCCGCGGGCGCGGACATGGTCATGGCCTGGCCTTCGGGGCTGCGGAAACTCCACCGGGCCATCCTGTCCGCCCTGGAACAGGGGGTCCTGAGCCGTTCCCGGCTGGAAGAGGCGGCGGCCCGGATCATCACCGAAAAGATACGGCTGGGGCTCTTGTAGAAGAAACCGGTTTCAAAAAAAGGCCAACGTTAAAGGGGGAATTATGGAATCAATCATGAATGAGGGAACCGGGGACAGGGGGGAAAGGGACCTGCGGGGCCGCATTGTAGAGTGCTGCGATGACTATCTGGTGCTGAACAAACTCCCCGGCGAATCCGCCGAAGCCCCGGAGGTCCCCGGCGGCAGTTTTACCGGCCTGCCCGGACTTTTACGGCAGGAGCTGGGTTCCGGGGATTTTTTCCCCGTCCACCGGCTGGACGTGCCGGTCTCGGGCTGCGTCCTCTTTGCCCGGAACCCCCGGGCCCTGGCCTTCCTGAGCGAATGTTTCAGGAGCCCCGGCAGGGTGGAGAAGATCTACTGGGCCGTCACCGAACTGCCCCGGGCTTCCGGCCATGAACCGGCAGCCCTGCCGGAAGCACTGGTCCTGCCGGGGGGCTTTTTGGCGGGAGGGCCCCCGCCAGAAGGGCCCTCGCCGGAACTGCCCGACGGCGGCGCTTATACGGAACTGGTCCACTGGCTGGAAGCGGGCAGGGGGAACCGCAGCGCCGCCTTTGACGAGGACGGCCCGGGGCGGAAGAAGGGCATCCTCCACTGCCGGGTCCTGGGCCGGGGGGACCGTTACCTGTTCCTGGAAATCAAACTCATTACCGGGCGGCACCACCAGATCCGCGCCCAGCTTTCCCATATCGGCCTTCCCGTGAAGGGGGACCTGAAATACGGGGCCCGGCGCAGTGAAAGGGGCGGGGGCATCCGGCTCCACGCCCATTCCCTGGCCTTCCCCGGCCCCGGCAGGGAGGGGGGGACCGTCCGGGTGGAAACCCTGCCGCCGCTGATCGACAACCTGTGGCAGGCATTCCTCGCGGTATCTCCTGCCCCGGCCCCGCCGGAACACGCTGTTCTGTAGGTCAAGTTTAGCCTACAGTCTGAGGCGTCCTTTCGCTTTTTACCGGGTAAACTGAGAATTGCTGTATAACACCGCCCTAATCTTGTCCCCTGCCCCTGTTTCGGACACAATGGGATTATGACACGATCTGGAACTTATAGTACGGCGGCTTTTACCGAGGCTGTTTTGAACCCGCAGGTAAGGCTCCCCGCCTGCCGGTGTATTGCCTCGATTTTTTACCATTTTTTCTTTTGCCAGCACCGGGCTGCGCTGCGGAGGAGGTTTAAGATTGGGGAGCAGATACCGGTTTCACAGGTGGATCACGAACTGGACATCCTTATCCCTTTCAGTCCCGACTGGATTGTGGTCTACCTGGACTTTGTGGGTCTGTGGGTGCGGATGCTGGGCTTCCTGCTTACCTGCTTCGGCAGGGGAGCTTTGGATGCGATGGCAGGCTTTTTGGATTCCATGGGAAAATTGTACCGTTTTGCGGGGGAGGTGTACCAGAAGAACCTTTCCACTACCCGGCGGCCCTTCTATATCCGGCGGTTCCGCTTCCTGCTGATACACCTGGTCGATCCCCATTTGATGTGTGTCCCCAGCCTCCATGTGATGGTGGTGATCCTTACCTACACCGGTTTCAGGAAGATCATGAAGGGCCTTGATGCGGAAGGCCGCTTTTCCGCCCGGGTAGCGGAGTGTCTCCGGGGGGCCCTGGATATTACGGAGGCGATCCTCTATGTGAAACAGCACAGTGTAAACTGTGTGGCCGCGGCAATGTACGCCATGAGCTGTTTTGACGGGGCTGCATTCCCCCCGGAGGAGGCGGAGGCCTTTACGGCCCGGCTCTTTACCGGGGAAAGCCCCCGGACCGCGGCCCTGCCCCGGCTTGACCGGGAGGCGGGGGAACGGGTCCGGGAACATATTCTGGGGCTCTACCGCCAGTTTTACCGCCGGGCTTTGGAAGCCGGGCCGGGAACGGGAGCAGTAGGGGCAGGAGCAGGGACAGGGGGGGTAGGGGCAGAGGACTGGACAGAGCCCCTGATCGACTTTCTGCGGCCCCTGCGGATATAGATTTTTCATCCTTTTTATGGGATGCTAAAAATTAAGATTCGGCGCCAAAAATTGGCGCCGGCCGGGGCTCCGCCCCACAGGAGGTTCATCATGCGCTCGATTACTCTGGGACTTTCAGGATTGCAGACCCCGGTTATCGCCGTGGGCTGTATGCGGATCAACAAACTTGCCAGGGCGGAGGCGGAACAATTTGTTAAAGCCGCCCTGGATATGGGGGCTTATTTCTTTGACCACGCCGATATTTACGGCGGCGGCACCTGCGAGGAGATCTTCGCGGAGGCCATCGGCATGAAGCCTGCGGTGCGGGAGAAGATCCTCCTTCAAAGCAAGTGCGGCATCCGCCCCGGGGTGGCCTTTGATTTTTCCCGGGACCACATCCTGAAATCCGTTGACAACAGCCTGCGGCGGCTCAAGACCGACTACCTGGACGTGCTGCTCCTCCACCGGCCCGATGCCCTGGTGGAGCCGGAGGAGGTGGCGGAGGCCTTCAGCCTGCTCCACAACCAGGGGAAGGTGCGGAACTTCGGGGTTTCCAACCAGAATCCCGGCCAAATCCGGCTTCTGCAGAAGTACGTAAAGCAGCCCATCGCAGCGAACCAGCTCCAGCTTTCCATCACCAACGCCACCCTCATCACCCAGGGCCTCCACGTCAACATGCTGGACGACACCGCCCTGGGCCGGGACGGAGGTATCCTGGACTTCTGCCGCCTCAACGACATCACGATCCAGCCCTGGTCCCCCTTCCAGCACGGCTTCTTTAAGGGAGTCTTCCTGGACAACAAGGAATTCCCCAAGCTCAACGCCAAGATCGACGAAATCGCCAAAAAGTACGGCGTTACCAACACCACCATTGCTATGGCCTGGCTCCTGCGGCACCCCGCAAAGTTCCAGCCCGTTACCGGCACCATGAACGCCGGCCGGCTGGCGGAATGTGTAAAGGCCGCGGAGATCACCCTGACCAGGGAGGAGTGGTACGAGATTCTCCTGGCCGCAGGGAACACGCTGCCCTAGCATTCAGGCATCTTTCAAACTGTGGTTTTTACATTTTGGGCGCATCCGGCTGCTTACGCAGCCGGACCGGGCTATCCGCTTCAATTCCTCGACCCCCGGCAAAACCTGACTCATCTTCCTACTCTTTGAAAGCAGATCCCCGCCGTAAAGACTGACCCACCCATGCGTGTACCGCGGGGCCGGGGGTCTGCGGTATTTCCGCTTCTATCCCTTGCGCTGCTCAAAAATGGCATCCATGCCATTTTTGAGCTGTAAGTTTTTTGCTTTGCAAAAAACTTATGAAACTATTGTACCGGCATCCATGCCGGCCATCCATGGCGATTTTCGCCTTCAGGTTTTTGCGAAGCAAAAACCTGGGAAATCTATTCACGCCGGCCTCCCTGCCGGTTTTCGTCTCGGGAGTTTGGGGCTTTGCCCCAAACTCCGAAAACCAAAACGCTCAGCGTTTTGGTTCAGCATCCTGCCGCCGCCCTTCGGGCGCACTCCGGCATCCATGCCATTTTTGAGCTGTAAGTTTTTTGCTTTGCAAAAAACTTATGAAACTATTGTACCGGCATCCATGCCGGTTTTTTCC
>JAISFT010000041.1 GCA_031263435.1 Treponema sp.
TCGCCGATAAAGTTGAACGCCAGGGTGACGGTCAGGAGGAACCACACGGGCATGAGGAGCCAGGGGTAGTTTTGCAAATTGCTCAAGGTGGAAATGTCCCGCTTGATGAGGGACCCCCAGCTTACCGCCGGGTCCACGATGCCCAGCCCCAAATAGGAGAGGATCGTTTCGGTCATGATGAAGCCCGGAATGCTCAGGGCTATGCTCACGATGAGGAGGCTCGCGATCTGGGGGATGATGTGCCGGCTTATGATCACCACCGCGGGGATCATCTCCAGTTGGGCGTTCATCACAAATTCTTCCCGTTTGATGGCGTGCACCATGCCCCTTATGGTCCGGGCGGAACCGGGCCACCCGACCAGGGAGAGGATCAGAGTGATCATCATGTAGGACTGCCCTGAATCCATGGAGGACGAAAGAAGGGAGCGCAGAAAAAGTATCAGGTAGAGGCCGGGGATGAGCATGAAGAATTCGGAGAAGCGCATGATGGTCCAGTCGGTTTTACCGCCGAAATAACCGGCAAGCCCGCCGAACAGTATTGATAACACCAGGGATATTGCGGTGGCGATAAAGCCTATGGTAAGGGAAATACGGCTGCCGTAAACGACGCGGGAGAAAAGGTCCCTGCCCAGGTTATCCGCGCCCATGAGGAAAGCCGGGTAGCCGCCCGGCGCGGCGGTAAAGAGGTGGCGGTCTGCGGGGATGACGCCCCAGAGTTTGTACGGCTCCCCTTTACCGAAAAAGACGATGCCGTCGTATTGCCCCCGGATGCGGATATAACGCCAGTTAATGGTGTTGACGACCCGCGCGTGCTGGGCTTGTACCTTCCCCTGGTAAAGCCGGACGTTAGGCGGGTGGTAGGTCATCTCCGGGAAGGCCGTTGTCCGGGAGTAGGGCGCGATAAATTCGGCAAGGCCCATCATAAGGTAAAGGACGAGGATCACGATGAACGAGACCATTCCCAGGGGCCGGGCCCTGAGGTAGGTGAGGAACCTTTTCATCGCGCGGCGCTCTTTTGAAAGAGCCCCATAACGCTACTCTTTTCCATAGCGTATCCTTGGATCCACCAGGGCAAGAAGTATGTCCGCCAGAACCATGCCCAGGAGGACCAAAAATGAAATGAACATCAGGTTCGCCAGCACCAGGTTAATGTCCTGCTGCATGACCGCCTCATACATGAGCCGTCCTATGCCGGGATAGGCGAAGATGATCTCCAGGATGAGGGAGCCCGAAAAGAGGCTTGCCAGAAGGTTGGCGCTCCCGGTGATGTAGGGGTTCAGGGTATTTCTGAAAGCGTGGTTAAAATAGACCCGCCATTCCGCGATGCCCCGGGAACGGAGGGTTGTGATGTAGGGCTGTCCCAGTTGATCCAGCATGGTCGCCCGGATCATCCGCAGGGTTCCGCCTATGCCCCCCAAAAAGGAGGCGAGGAGGGGCAGGAAGATGTGGTGCGCGTAGGAAAACACAAAGCGCCCCGGAGCTTCCGAGAAGGGGAAGGGGGGGTAGGCGGTTACCGGAAAGAGGCCCGTTGCGGACGCGAAAAGCTGCAACAGAATGAGGAGCAGTATCCCCGGAAACGCGTGGAGCACCAGGGCGAAGAAGGTAACCGCCAGATCCACGGAGGTTCCGGCTTTGGTGGAAAAGTAGACCCCCAGCAGAAACGAAAAGAAGGTGATGAATACCAGCGAGATGAGGTTGAGCAGCACCGAGTTCGCCATACGGGAAGCGATGAGGAAGGCGGCCGGCGCGCGGGAGATGAGGCTGGTCCCCAGGTCGCCGTGAAGCACCCTGCCCAGCCAGCGGAAGTACTGCATGTAGAAAGGCTGATCCAACCCCAGAGCGGCCCTCCACGCATCAAGTTGATCCATGCTTGCGGCTTCCCGGTTTTGCCCCACACGCCCCCCGCTCTCGTTGAAAATCTGCTGCATCATGATTTGATCCACTATATCGCCGGGGGCAAGTTCCATGAGGCCGAACACCGCGAAACCCAGGATGAACAAGGTTACCGCCATGGTGATCAGCCGGCTTGTAATGTACGAAGCCATGGGCGCCTTCCTTTTGAATTCGTAAAAGGGGCGCAGTAATACTGTGGCGATCCTGTACGGCCTCATGGCTTTAGGAATATGTGCGTTGTTTCAAAACCGTTGATGTTGTCAAAGTATATGTTTGACTGATCCCACCGGTCGCGGATGGCGGAAAAACTGCGGCGCCGCACCAGGTAAATCACCGGGCACTGTTCCAGGATGATCTCCTGGTATTCGTCCCAGAATACACGGGCTTTTTCCGGATCGGGCGTATGGGCCCCCTCGTTGAAGAGGTAATCAACACGGGCCTCCCACTCGGTGGCGGGTTTTTCCTGGAGGGGATGCCACATGTGGAGATTCCCCGCGGAGGGCCAAACATTCGACCCCTGGGAGGGAAAGATATTCGACCCCGACAGCGCCATGATCATACTCTGCCAGTCGTATGTGTTGAACAGTTGTTCGACCATTTTCTGAAAATCGAGGGTTCTGATGTTCAGCTTGATGCCCACATTCGCCAATTCATCCATTATAATCGAAGCGATATCCGTGGTAACGGAGCTATCGGACGTGATGGTCAAATCGAATTCCACCGCCCGGCCCTTATCGTCCCGAAGCGTCCCGTTATCATCCCGCCTGAATCCTGCGGATTCCAGAAGCGAAAGAGCGCGGGCGGGATCGTAGAGGTACTTGAGCGATATATCGGCATTGTAAAAGGGATTGGGTTCGGGGAAGAAGTTGAGTTTTGGTTCCGCAAGCCCGCGGTACACCTGGGTTATGAGGCGATCCCGGTTCAGAAGGCTGCTCATGGCCTGCCGGAATTCCTTTTTGGTAAACCACTCGTATTGGGGTGTCTCACTGTTCACCGGGTTCTGGTTGAACATCCACATACTGGCGCTCAGACTGCCTTCCGCGTTGAACACCGTATAATCGGTATGAAAGTTTTTTCCAAAGAGGCGCTGGAAGAAACCGGAGATACCGGTTTTTGTTTCCCGAAACTGCTTGTTCACCAATTCGTCCAGATCTTCCGGTCGCAGACCGTAAGAATCCGTATCGCCCTGCTTAAACAGGAGAAGCTGGGTGTTTTCGTCCGGGATAATCCGGTCAATGAGTTCTTCGATAAAAGGCAGGGAAAGCCCGTTTTCGTCCTTATCCCAGTAGTTGGGATTTCGCTTGTACACCAGCCGCTGCTGGGGAGTATACTCGACCAGGAACCATTGTCCCATGGAAGGGATGGTTGCGGGATCGGTTTCCACATTGAACAGGTCAAGTACGCCCTGGGCGCCCCGTTCCCGCTTCGCTTCCTCGTAATCCATACGGGGGGCTATGGTGCGGTTGGTTGAGAGATGCGGCTCCGCCACTATCCGGGGAAAATGAAAGGCAAAGCGGCGGTCGTCCAGCTTTTCAATATCAATATGGGCGTCGGTCCCGTCCGGCATAGTCACAAACTGGCCGTTGTACGCGGAACTGTGAAACTCAGGATCCGCTTCAATCTCGTTGTACCAGAAGATAATATCGTCGCTTGTGACCTTGACCTTTCTATCGGAATTGTACCAGGTCCAGTAAAGATCATCCCGGAGGGTGTAGATCACGTCCATGGTTCCCGCTTCCTCATCCGTCAGGATCTCCACCGAAGCGCAGTGGGGCTTCCATTCCCGCTCTACCGTATCGTAGTCCAGGAGATAATCCAGCATAGCCCTCACCACGCCCGCGGTAGCGGAGTCCGTTTCGGCCACCTGGATATTGAAACTCTTGGGATCCGCGTCAATGACGCCGTTCCAAGTTCCGCCCAACCTGCCGGGGACGAATTTTTCCCCCTGCCAGGGTTTGCTTGTGGTTTTGGCAAGGATAGCATCCTGA
>JAISFT010000088.1 GCA_031263435.1 Treponema sp.
AAAACAAAATGTTAATATGCCGTACCGGAATTATAAGGGGGGGCCCGCTACCACGGACAATCTGCCCGTAGCCGGGCCGGGGGGCGGGTAACCCGCGCGCCTTCCCCCCCCCCCGCGGCACAGTATCCAGCGGCCCCGCCGCCCCCCGCCCCGCGCCCCCCCCCCCCGGGGGGGGCGCCCCCCCCCGGGGCGCCCCCCCCCCCCGGCCCGGCTACGGGCAGATTGTCCGTGGTAGCGGGCCCCCCCTTATAATTCCGGTACGGCATATTAACATTTTGTGTTATACTGTCCTGGTGGAAACGGAAAAAACGGCGGTTCCGGGGAAACCGGATGAGGGGGCCTACTGTGCTGCGGCTCTGTGCGCGGTGGGCGCGGAGCGGGTTGTTTCCCGGGAACTGCGGAAACTTGGCCTGGGGGTGGAGGAATCGGGCTTTGGCAGGGTCCGGTTCCGGGCGGACCTGGCGGGGCTTTACCGGGCGCTTATGGCTCTGCGGGCGGCGGACCGGGTTCTGCTGGAGGCGGGGTACTTTGAGGCGGGGGATTTTGACGCCCTGTTCGAGGGGGTCCGCTTGGCGGTCTGGGAAGGGTATATCCCCCGGGGCATGGGGCTTGTGGTGGAAAAGGTGCGGAGCAGCCGCTCGGCCCTGAAGGCGGAGACGAGTATTCAGGCGGTGGTTCACAAGGCTGCGGCGGAACGGCTCTGCGGGGTCTATGGGATAAACCGGCTGCCCACGGAAGGGAAGGCGGCGCATCTGCGGGTCTATATCGACAAGGATCGGGTTTCCCTGCTGCTGGACCTGAGCGGGGAGCCGCTGTTCAAGCGGGGGTATCGTCCGCAGGGCGGGGCGGCCCCCTTAAGGGAAACGACCGCGGCCGCGCTGCTGCAGTTGTCGCTGTGGCGGCGCAAATTTCCCCTCTACGATCCGTTCTGCGGATCCGGGACGATTCTGGCGGAGGCGGCCCTGTACGCCTGGGATGCGGCCCCCGGTTTGGGACGGCGCTTTGCGCTGGCCGACCTTTTGATTGCCAGTCCGGACCTGGAAGAATCGGTCCGCACCGAACTGCTGGGCCGGGTGAATTTTGAACATAACATCCGTATCGGCGGCAGCGACCGGGACCCCCGGATGGTCTCCCTGGCGGCGGCGGCCCTGGGGCGGGCACGGGATCTGGCCCTGGGCAGGATGACCGGGATAAACGGGGTGAATGGGATGAACGAAACGGCTGGGATGGGGACCGGGCAGCGGGGGATGCCGGAACTGCCGGAGCTGCGCTGTCTTCCCATGGAGGAGGCCTCTTCGCCGTTTGGCGCTAGGCTTGGGGAGGGGGACCCCGCCGGAAGGGGGGACCCCGCTGGTTTTATTATTACCAACCCACCCTACGGCAAGCGCCTGGGGGAACCGGCGGATGCGGAGGCCTGCTATGCCGCCATGCCTGCGCTGGGGCGGGGTTTTCCCGGATGGAAGCTGGCGGTGATCACCGCCTATCCGGGTTTTGAATCCTTTTACGGCCGTCCTGCGAATTCCTGTCAGGAAATAACCAACGGGGCGATGCAGGCGTATTTTTTTCAGTATCTGAATTTATAGGAGGGGGTTGGAACGGTATGTCCATTGTCGTAGAGCATGAGAAAAGGCGAAGGGATATATTAAAAAGGGCCCTTGATGTGTTTGTTGATGAGGGCTTTGAGGACGCCACATTCCAGAAGATCGCCGACCGCTGCGGCATCACCAGGACAACTCTGTACACCTATTTTAAAAATAAAAAGGAAATTTTTAACTACAGCATTAAACAGTTCCTGCTTACGGTAGAGGCGGATCTTACCAGGGTCCGTTCCGACGGCAGCCTGAACATGGTAGATAAAATTATCAAGGTTCTTTCCCGGATCATAGAACTGCTGGAAAAAAACCGCCGCCTGCTTATGGTGATTTTGGACTACCTGCTCCACATATCCGGGAGCAACGGGGATCCGAATTACCGGGTCCGCCGCCGCACACTAAAACTGCGGCATATTCTGGCAAACATGGTGATCGACGGCATTAAAGCCGGTGAAATAGTAAAAATGAACGTAAAAACCATCGACGATCTTCTGTACCCGCTTATTGAGTCGGCCATATTCCGCCTGACGGTGCTGAAACAGGAAACCGTGGCGGATCTAAAAAACTCGGCGGCCCTGGCGGTACGGCTGATGGCGGTCAACCGGCAGATGGAGGAATAGACTTGTTCGATAACTTCAGTTATCAAATATCGAACAAGTCCAATGACGAACCCCAAGCCTGCGCCATCAACACCATCAACGCCGCCGACATACAGCTCTTTACAGGCCCCCGATATACAGGCGCATGGTGTACAATCCGGCGCGGACCCGGTATTCATTCCTGGTGTCGGGGCCGCAGGTGGCAGTTCCCACGCCCCGCTGGGCAACATCAAGGTTCAGCGTAAAACAGCCATTGGGTCCCTTTGTGGTATCCACCAGGTCGCAGGTATGCAGGGCGTTCAGCATATTCTCCTGGGTGTAGCGCAGGGCGCTCATGTTCAGGGGCGTTGCGCACCAGATGATCAGCGCCTGGGGCTTACCGGCCGCCGCTGAACTGTTCGAACTGTTCAGCAGGCTAAGGTTCCGCACCAGGCTCCGGTTTCCGTTTTCCTGGGGCATGACGTAGGGGGTCTCCATTTCGGCAACCCGGCGCCGGTAGCGGCCCAGGAAGGCCCCCGCCAGGCGGTCGGGGTAGGATTCATCCGGGCCCGCGCCAAACCAGGAAATGGTGTCGTAGGCGGCGCTTACCGGCGCGGTAACGCCAACCTTGGGCAGTTCCGGCAGGGTGGGGTCAAGGTCAAAGGTAAAATCCACAACATAGGGCCTTCCGGCAGCGGGATCCCCCTTTACCAGCACGGCGGTATAAACGCCGAGCCTGGCATCCCGGTAATGTGCCGCAGCGCCTTTCCCGGCAAGCAGGGTTGCCGTGTAGCGGGATGCGGCCCAGCCTTCCCAGTTTATGGTTTCCGTCTTTTCATCGGCGGTCCTCATGTGGAGGAGGTCGTAATCCAGCCAGGCGAACATGGCCTTGCCCTGGTAGTAAAACTCCATGCCGGGCTCTCCCCTCATGGGAAGGGCGGTCTTGAGGCCGTCATTCTGGGTGGGCGCCCGGAAAAGGGAGGGCCTGAAGGCAGCCGCCAATTCCCCTGCCAGGGGGGCGGCTTCGGGGGAAAGGAACCTGTGCCCCGAACCTGTTATCACCGGGGCCTGGGGGCTTTCTTTAAGGATGCGTTCGGCCTGACCGATTACATGGCCGGCCTTTGCCCAGGGGGTATCTTTTTTCAGCTTAAAGTCAAAGTGGAGGTACACCGTGCCGCCCAGGGCCTGGAGATCACATCCCGAAGGCGGCGTCAGGGTAATTTCCGCCGACGGTCCGGGGGCCAGTTCCGGCAGGGCGGCGGTCCCGCGGGCCAGCACGGTTTCGGCCTTCAACGATTCTGCGGCCTGCAGAACTACAGAAGGATCGTCCCGCAGCAGTTTCCATTCAAGGACATAGCCTTCCATGCCGGTAAAATCCTGGCGGTTTTCAACGATAAAGGTCCAGGGCTTCCCGTCCACGTTTTTAAGGCGCAGCGGCGACTGAACCTGGCGGCATTCGGTCATGCCGGGTTTCAGTCCCTGATCGGGCAGGATAAGACCATCTACGATAAAATCCCGGTCCGAAGGTTCGTCCCCGAAATCGCCGCCGTATTTCCAGTATTTAACCCCCTCCGGCGTGAACGCCTCAAGACCGTGATCTATCCATTCCCAGATAAACCCACCCTGAAGGCCGTGGTGGGCTTCGATAGCCTTCCAGTAGTCCGCCAGACTGCCGTTGGAATTCCCCATAGCATGGGAATACTCGATCATGATAAGGGGCCGGTCATCCTGCCGGTACTTGACGAAATCGGTGATAGTCTCAATCGGGGGATACATGGGGCTGACAATATCGGTAATTTCCCTGCCGCCGTTTAGAATATCCAGGTCCCTGCCGCTGATGGCCCCCTCGTAATTTACCGGCCGCGAAGGATCAACGCTGTGTATCCATGCAGTCATCATGGCATGGTTAGCGCCGCTGCCGCTTTCGTTCCCCAGGGACCAGATAATAATTGAGGGGTGGTTCTTATCCCGCTCAACCATGCGCTGTATGCGGGCGGAAAAAGCGTAGCTCCAGCCCGGGTCCCGGCAAAGCTGGCTGTAGAAGGCGTGGCTTTCCACATTGGCCTCATCCACCAGGTAGATACCGTAGCGGTCGCAGAGATCGTACCAGCGCTCGTCATCGGGATAGTGGCAGGTTCTGACCGCGTTAAAATTGTGGGTCTTGAGGAGAACAATGTCCTGCTTCATGGCCGCGGTGGAAAGAGTCTTGCCGGTCTTTTCATCATGCTCGTGCCGGTTGGCGCCTTTTATATACACCATCTTTCCGTTGATCAGCAGTTCCCGCTTCGCTACCTTTACCGTGCGGAAGCCGGTAAGAAAGGCCGTACTTTCAATATGCCTGCCGTCCCGGCCAAGGCTTACCTGCAGGACGTAGAGATGGGGAGCCTCGTGGGACCAGGGCCGGGGATTGGGCACGACGATTTCCAGCCGGGCAGTATTGGCGTTTTCCCGGTAATCGGGGGTAAATTCCAGCCGTCCCCTCGCAAGGGGGCCGTCTTTCAGGATCTGCGCGGCAAAAGCCTCCGCGGTGGAACGGCTTTCCGGAAGGGCAAAGGGGTAGACCGCATATTCAATGACAAAGGGCCCCCCCGGACCCGCCTGCCCCCCCAACCCGGCAGCGGCGGCCGCCACCGGCGCCACCGTGTTTCCCGCGGGGCCCTCCGGGAGCTTTCCCCCCAGGCTTACCGTAAGGCTCAGGTTCCCCCGGTCTTGATCATAGGAACCGGGGCAGGCCCACAGATCCTGTATATACGCTTCGGCGGTGGAGTAGAGAAACACACTGCGGTGAATCCCGCCGTACCACCACTGATCCTGATCCTCCACATAACTCGCATCCGAATACCGCACTACCTTGATGCAGATAAGGTTTTCCCCTTCTTTCAGAAAGGGGCTGATGTCGTATTCGGAAGGAAGCCGCGTATCCTTGCCCGCACCGGCAAAACTCCCGTTAAGGTAGATGAAAAAACAACTCTCCGCGGACCCCAGATGCAGAACCGTGCGGCGCCCCTTCCAGCCGGAAGGCAGCGTAAAGACCCGGCGGTAAAGCCCCGTGGGGTTCCGGTCCGGAGCCTTGGGCGGCAGATTTGGAAAAGGCATCCGCACGTTAGTGTAGTGGGGCTTGTCGTAACCCTGACGCGTCCAGGTACCGGGCACCTTAATATCCCCCCAGTTCCCGTCAAGCGCAGCGTCCGCCAGGCCGCCGTTCTTTGCCGGCGTAAACGAAGGCCGCGCCCAGCCAGGAACCCTGAAGCCGGTAAAACCCGCGCAGTGCCCCCCGCCCCCGGCCTCCCCCAGATAGTCAGCCGCAGGATTATCCAGCAGCTTAAAGGTCCACAGACCGTCAAGGCTGAAAAAGTTGGGGTTCCCTTCCGGCGCGGGGAACTCGGGCCCCGCCACCGTATCGGCAAGGGCCTCCAGGGGCGAGGAAAAGGGCAGCAGGGGACTGCGCATGGGCAGCCGGTTATATGCCTGAATTTCAGGATTTTCCCAAACGGGCGGAACGGAAAATATACTCATGCATCCGGTATAAGCCAAAAAAATCCCCCCCGTCAAGCAAGCCGCCGGCCACCCGCAGTAAGCGCCCAGAGCCTTGCCGCTCTTCATTCATAAAATTCTTCTTTTTTTGGGCGCATCCCTGCGCCAAGGCGCAGGGACCGGGCTTTGCGGGGTTCCGCTTCGCTCCATTCCCTTCGGGAACGGGGCTGTCCCATAGGACAGCCCCGCCCCTCCAATCCCTTGCGCGTGTCTTAATCCGCCATCCGTGGCGGATTAAGACATTGGATTTTGCCTGCGGCAAAATCCATCTATCCGCCTTCGGCGGAGAGCCGTAGTTACAGCGCCATCCATGGCGCCGCCCTTCGGGCGCAATCCGGCATCCATGCCGTTTTTCGCTTTCAGGTTTTTGCTTCGCAAAAACCTGGGAAACCCATTCGTACCGGCATCCATGCCGGCCATCCATGGCGGATTAAGACATTGGATTTTGCCTGCGGCAAAATCCATCTCTCCACCTGCGGCGGAGAGCCGTTTTACAGCGCCATCCATGCCGCCGCCCTTCGGGCGCAATCCGGCATCCCGGCCGTTTTTCGCCATCAGGTTTTTGCTTCGCAAAAAAGTATGAAATCATTGCAGCCGGCATCCATGCCGGCTTTCACCTTGAGAGTTTGGGGCAAAGCCCCAAACTCCGAAAACCAAAACGCTGCGCGTTTTTGTTCGCACAGCGGCGCTTTTCCCGCAGAATCCGCCACTGTCTATTGTCTTTTCGTAATGATAAATTGCTGAACCAAAAACCCCATCTCTCCGCCTTCGGCGGAGGGCAATGGAAATGCGCCATCCCCGCCGGCGGTGTCAGGGACAGCACGGCGGGCACAGTCTTAGACAACAGCTTTCACATATCTTCACCCGCCACAAAGACTAACATTGAGCTGCATTAAAGCGTAAACAGGCCTGTTATACGCCATTTTTTCTGGACATCTCGGAAACAATGGTAACAGCGGCATCCGTGCCGCCGTAAAACTTATATACTAAATTTTTGAATATCGCATTGTCTTCGATGTTCCAAATCCTTCTATTTTTACATTTTTTATAATATGTTTTTTTACCATATTGTAAAATTGTTTTCCAATAGCCAACCTCACCCCCTTGGGTATTTTTTCCCATTGCCGATTATCAAACAAATCACCAATTGAAAATTTAATATTATTAGAACGTGGAGGTAATTCATTTACCTTTTTTAA
The DNA here is from genome assembly GCA_031263435.1 of Treponema sp. The sequence goes on from JAISFT010000088.1 coordinate 6,904, forward strand.
TAATAGTTGGTAATTTTCATAGAATGCTGTATCAAGAATTTTTGATTTACAAAACATTGAAACACTCATCCCATCTTTTCTTGCTTCCGTTTCAATAATTTTGTATTCTTTATTGGTAACACCAAAAGAGATTATTTTTTCCGCCATATTATTGTACCTCCTATTAATTTTGAAACATAAAAACAGCCATTGAATACATAATCCAATGGCTGTTGCTCGTGCAGAATTAAGTCTCCAGAATAAAGCGAATCATCGCAGCATGATCATGGAAACGATAAACAACTGACGACTTGGGATCGTGTGTTACAATTCCATGAGGGGCCGGAGGTAACATGGGTGTCGGTACTTTTCGTGCAACAACC
>JAISFT010000098.1 GCA_031263435.1 Treponema sp.
TTCCGCCTTATGGGCCGTGAACGGGCCCTGGCCTTTTCCGGCATCAAGGGCGGTCCTGTCGAGGCCCTGCACATCATGGAAGACGGCGAAGTGCGCACGACCGTAGAAGCCCTGATGGAGTACGGCGATTCAAAGGCCTGTGTCCGTTACAGCGTGAATAAACGCAGCGGCCTGTTGGAGATTGGCATGTTTGTATTCTTTGCCGAAGGCGAGAAGCGCCTGAAGCTGACGGTTCCCACGGTTCTTGGGGGCGCGGAGTACTTGGGGCAGACTGTCTTTGGCAGGGAACGGCTTGATGTCTGCAAGGGGGAGCATGTTTCCCAGTACTGGAGCGCCGTCTCCGACGGCAGGGATGCGGTCTGCATCCTGAACGACGGGGTCTACGGTTCCGATTATTCCGGCGGCACTGCCCGTCTCAGCCTGCTGCGCTCCGCGGGTTACGGGGCCTCAAAGTTTATCCTGGGTGAACCTTACCACGAGCCCCAGTACCAGCCCAGGATGGAGCAGGGCGAACGGCGCTACCATTTTACCCTTGCGGCGGGTCCTGCCGCGGAACTGCTTGCCGGGGCGGACCGGAATGCCGCGGTTCTTAACATGCAGCCCTATGCGCTGGCCTACTGTCCCCCCGGAAAAGGGACCAGACCCGGGCCGCTGGTGGAAATTGACAAGGAGAATGTCTCCCTAAGCTGTTTTAAGCGGAGCGAGGATGATCCTTCCGGTTATATTGTCCGGGTCTTTGAATCCCAGGGGCGGGGAACCCGCTTTACCCTGAAGATCCCCTGCCTGGGCCTTGTCCGCGACGATACCTTAAAGGCCTTTGAGGTAAAAACTTACCGGGCCCGCAAGGACGAAATCCGCCCCACGGACATGCTGGAGGACAAGTAGGACGCCCAGGGGCCGGCCCCGGCTGCTAGGCGTCCGGCAGCCGGGTGATCGATACCTGGTCAATCCGGTTGCCGTCCATGTCCAGAATCCTGAATTCGTAGTTTCCGTAGACAAACCGGGCTCCGGCCCGGGGTATTTCCTCCGCCATGGAGAGGATAAAACCTGCCAGGGTGTGGAAGTCCGGGTGATCTTCCTCCGCCAGGCTGTTCAATTCCAGCACCCTGATAACATCGTCGATATTGACGCTGCCCCCGGCGATCCAGCCGCCGTTTTCCTGGGGACGGATCTCCTCGTCATCCCCGGCGGCGACGGAAAGTTCCCCAACAATTTCTTCAACCAGGTCCCGGACGGAAAGGATGCCGGAAAAGCCGCCGTACTCATCCATCACAAAAAGATAATCCGTATTCCCCCTGCGGAAGGCCTCGAAGGCTTTGAGGGCGGACATGGTTTCCGGGATAAAGGGCACCTTGCGGATAAGGGGTTTCAGCCCCTGGTCAAGGTTCTGTTGGAATTCCCCGGAACCCTCTGCCAGGGCCTGCAAAAAGTCCTCCCGGTAGAGGACCCCCAGAATATTGTCCAGCGTATCCTCCGCCACGGGGAAGCAGCCCTGGGGTTTTCGGAGCAGATCCCGAATTTCCCGGGGATTCGCATGGATATCAAGCCACTCAAGCTCCGAACGGTGAGTCATAAAGGCGGCGGCAGGACGGTCCCCCAGGTAAAAAACCCCCTCCACCATAGTACGCTCCTTGCTCTCCACCACACCGGATTTTTCCCCCTCCGCCAGGGCGCCCCGTAGTTCGTCTTCCGTCATGCCCGGGGCGCCGGCCTTGTCCAGACGGAAAAGCCGCCGGGTAAAGGCGTCGATAAGGCCGTAAAGCTTCAACAGGGGCCGGCAGGGCAGGGAAAAGAAACGGACCGCGGGGAGAAGCCGGGCAATCATCTTTTCCGGCGCAGCAATGGCAATGATCCGGGGGACAAAGATCCCCAGAATAACCACCGCAAGGTTAAGGACAAGGACGATTACCAGGGCGGCTGTCAGATCCCCCCGGAACCCCGCCGCTCTGCCGCCGGGCAGCAGTATGTCCCCCAGGGGCCGGACCAAAAGGCCCCCAAGAATCCCCGCCAGCACCCGCAGAACGGCGATCCAGATTCGGCAGACCTGCAGGTAGAATCCCGGATCCTCCGCCGCCTCCAGGGCCCGCCGGTAGTCTTTGTTTCCCCCCTCCGCAAGGGAACGGAGCCGGCCCTTGCGAACAGAACCAAAGGCCAGTTCGACAAGGGCAAAAAAGCCCCCCAGCAAAATAGTGGCAAGGATAATCAGGATCTGCGGCCAGAGGCCGCCGGATAAAGGGGTAATTTCGTTCATCAGCCGTTAATCTCTTCCCGGGTAAGGGGCCGGACGATCCGCAGACCCTCCGGGGAGGTTTCTTTGATCTTATTTTTCCCGTCGGGGTTCAGTTCCCCAAAGATCTGCACAATGGGGAACCGGGGATTTTCGGGGTTTATGTCCACCACCTGCCCCTTTTTCCCGTTGGAAAGCAGGACGTAGAGCCCGATGGGGTAGATTGAAAGGGAATAGACCAGGGCGCGGATGATGGTATCATCGTACTGTTTCCCCTGGTTTTTCAGCAGTTCCAGCATCCCCGTGTATTCATCCCTGGTTTCCCGGTGGGGCCGGTAGGAGGAAATGGCATCATAGGAACAGGCCACAGAGATGATCTTGGAGTACAGACTGATCTTGTCGGAGGTAAGGCGCCGGGGGTAACCGGAACCGTTTTCCCGTTCATGGTGTTCCAGGGCCGCGATGCTTACGGCCAGCGGGAAATCATAGCTCTTAAGGGTATTGTAGCCTAAGATAGTGTGGCTGTAGATCACATTCTGTTCGGCTGGGGAAAGGACGCGGGCATTCAGGTAGATCTTTGCCGGAAGCTTGATCATGCCGATCTCGTGGAACAGGGCGGCGACCCCCAGCTCAATAAGCCGGTGGGGGGGTAGTTTGAGGTAGAATCCGATGATAATGGCGATAATAGTTGACTTAACCGTATGGGCAATAAGGTAGTCCTCTTTGACGTTTTCCGTTTTTTTTAGTACCCGCAGCAGGTAACGCTGATCTTCCCGGATCCGGTCCAGGGAATCCTTTATCCGCTCCGCCGCCCGGTTAAAGCTGATAGGTTCCTGCATAAAGACCGCGGAAAACAGTTCGTTGACATAGGCCTTCAATTCCAGGCAGAAGTCTTCCGCCCATTTTATTTTTTCCGCATCCGCCAGGGCGGAGGCCTGGGCCAGATTGATGACCGGTCCGCCTCCCCCGGTTATATCGGTTTTGCCGGAATAGCTGGCCTGGGGTTCCCCGTCGCTCTGCACCTTCCGGAAATCCCAGTCCAGCAGGTTCTGGATCAGTTCCGCGGTAAAGGGCATCTCCGGCGCGGCAAGTACAAATTCGTCGTCCAGGTACACGGTATCGGTAAAAAAGTAATTAGGCGGAATATCCCTTACTGTATGGCTTTTCATACATTCCCCGGTCTCCGTACCCCCAGTCCCGTTATTGACAGATTTTTTCGGACCCATATCATAGAATCTACCACGGGATTCCCGTTGCCGGACACCGGAAACTCATTATAGGAGATTTTTCGTTGAAGTTCAAATTTTTTTTCCTGTCTTTTAATATCATCGTTGCAGCGCTTTTGCTGATCGTTCTTTTTATGCCCGCGCTCATCCTGGGGGAAGATTTTTCTGCCCTTTGGGGCCGCGATTTCCGGGTATTCCTGTGGCCCCTGGCGGCAGTTCTGACCATCGCTCTTATTATGCTGGATATTTACTATTTTTTCAACAGAACACTTTTCCGCCTGCTCGAACGGGAGGATTGGCCCGCGCTTTCGGCCTATCTGGAAACCCAGGTCCTGCGGAAAGGCCGCTATTCCGGGCGGCTGGTGCGGCTTTATGCAAGTATCTGCCTGGTCCTGTCCGATTCCTGGGCGGTGATAGACCTGGGAAACAAGCTTGCCCTGGTAAAGCCCGCCCTGGTAGAGCGCAATGCCCTGATCTTCGGGGCCGCCCGGATCCTGGCCGGGGATTACGGAGGGGCCCGGCGTTTTTTTGCCGCCCAGGATCGGGGCTTCGGCGATGGCAGCCGGTCAAAACAGTGGCTGACTTGGTATCATGGTTTTTCCCTGCTCCTGGACAAGCAGTTTGCGGAGGCGGCGGAAAAGTTCCGCCTCCTTGCCCGGGAAGCACGGGACCCCATACCGGCAGCCCTGGCCGCCTGGTTTCTGACGGAGAATCTTTCTGCGATAGCGGGAAATTCTTTCCGGGAAGATGCCAACGCCGCCCGGGACCGGGTCCGCAGCATCCTGAAAAGGCGGAAGGACTGGGACAGGGAGCTTACCCGGACGGAGACCGAGATACACATGGCGATTCTGCGGAAGTATATCAATGACACGGCACATTGGGTCTATAATGGGGCGTATGAAAAGCTTTAACAAATCTGCAAAACTGGACAATGTCTGTTACGACATCCGGGGACCGGTGCTGAAAGAAGCCAAGCGCATGGAGGACGAAGGGTTCCGCATCCTCAAGCTGAATATCGGGAATCCCGCGCCCTTTGGTTTTAACGCTCCCGATGAAATTCTCCACGATATCATCGTCAATCTGCAGAATGCCCAGGGTTACTGCGATTCCCGCGGCCTTTTTTCCGCCCGCAAGGCCATCATGCAGGATTTCCAGTCCAAGGGGGTTTTGGGGGTGGAGATCGACGATATCTGGGTGGGTAACGGCGTAAGCGAACTCATCATGATCACCATGCAGGGGCTTTTGGATACCGGGGACGAAGTGCTTATCCCCATGCCCGACTACCCCCTGTGGACCGCCGCGGTAACCCTGGCGGGGGGAAAGGCCGTGCATTACCTCTGCGATGAAAGCGCCGGCTGGAACCCCGACCTGGACGACATCCGCTCCAAGCTAAGCGGGCGGACCAAAGCCATCGTGGTAATCAACCCCAACAACCCCACTGGGGCCGTTTACGACCGGACTACCCTGGAAGGCATTGCCGCCATAGCCCGGGAGCATGAACTTATCGTCTATGCCGACGAGATCTACGACCGGATCACCTACGACGGCGCCCGGCACATCACCATGGCCTCCGTGGCGCAGGACATCCTCACCATCAGCTTTAACGGCCTGAGCAAGGCCTACCGGGCCGCGGGGTTCCGTTCCGGCTGGATGGTCCTTTCGGGGAACAAGAAAGCCGCCGCCGGTTATGTAGAAGGGCTGGAAATGCTCTGCAACATGCGGCTCTGCGCCAACGTCCCCGCCCAGTACGCCATCCAGACCGCCCTGGGGGGCTACCAGAGCATCAACGATCTGGTCCTTCCCGGAGGCCGCCTCAAGGAACAGCGGGACCTGGCGGTAAACATGGTAAACAGCATCGCAGGTCTTTCGGTAGTCGAACCCCGGGGGGCCCTCTACTGCTTCCCCCGGATCGATACCAAACGTTTCAACATCACCAACGACGAGCGCTTTGTCCTGGACCTCCTCCAGGCCCAGCATATCCTCCTGGTCCACGGCACCGGCTTCAACTGGAAGGACCCGGATCATTTCCGCATCGTCTTCTTGCCGGACAAGGACACCCTCAGCGACGCCCTGCACCGCCTGGGCGTTTTCCTGGAGCATTACCGCCAGGCAGGATAAAGCTTAAAGCGCTTAAAGGTTTTACTCTTGTTTTGTTTTTGGGCGCATCCGGCCGCCCTTCGGGCGGCCGGACCGGGCTATCCGCTTCAATTCCTCGACCCCCAAAAAGGTGCCAGGCACCTTTTTGGGGGTCTGCGGTATTTCCGCTTCTATCCCTTGCGCGTGTCTTAATCCGCCATCCGTGGCGGATTAAGACATTGGATTTTGCCTGCGGCAAAATCCATCTCTCCGCCTGCGGCGGAGAG
>JAISFT010000122.1 GCA_031263435.1 Treponema sp.
AAATGTTTTGATAATATTTCCATGCCTTCATTTTTTATTATTGTGTCTGTTTTCATTTCTATACTCCCATTTGTTTAATAAAGTTTATCGGATCCGTTATAATAATATTATCAATATTTTTATTTAACAATTTGTCATCAGTCGTAATATAATATTTACATTCCGCTTCAATTGCACATGCTATATGGATTGAATCCTTTACTTTGATTTTTTGTTTTTGTATCTCCTTTGCCAATAATATATTGTTTTCAGAATATTGTATATTGATTTTTGTAACGTTTTTCCATTTTTGTATCTGATTTCTTCTATTGTCAAACGGATTAAAAGAAATCTCATAATCCATCATATATGACCATGCAAGTTCAAAAACCTTGTTGATAATTTGTAGTTGTATATATGTTTTAGCTTCTGACTCCAGATAGTTTCTTAATATTGTTTGATCGTCATAAGGACGATTAAAACTGCAATTATCCAAATAAACCCTGTTATCCATATTTATAGTATATCAGACTACTTTTTATATTTCAATATCTTTTTATCCATTTCCGTATGATTTTTATACATTTTTACCAGGTAGCGCGGTTTCGTCTAACGTCTGTTTGCCGCCGCCATAGCGGAGAAAAAGGCTCCACCCTGGCAAGGCGAACTCCGCAGGAGTTCGCCTAACCAAAACCGCAAAGCGGTTTTGGTTCGCGCAAGGGATTGGAGGGGCGCGAAAGACCCGGAGGGTCTTGAGCGTTCGCGGCGCCGGACGGCGCCGCGAATGGAGCGAAGCGGAACCCCGGAAAGCCCGGTCCGGCGCCCGTGAAGCGGGCGGCGGATGCGCCCAAAAAACAAAACAATCCTATGCGTTTATCCTGTGGCGGAGCCAACATGACCTCGGATCCGTATTGCATAAATTTACAATTTTGTGTATATTTATTCAAATAGAACGGTTTCGGGATACCTTAAAAAGTTTTTCGTCTTAGTATTGAATGAACAGAACCGCAGCCGGGAACCGTAAGGGGGCGCCGATGATTCGGCTTAAAGGGGTCAACAAGTTCTTCGGAACCTTGCAGGCCCTCAAAGACATTAATCTACACGTTAAGGAAGGGGAAAAGCTCACCATCATCGGTCCCTCCGGCTCGGGAAAGAGTACCCTTATCCGCTGCGTCAATGCCCTGGAAGAGCCCAGCGAGGGGGAGGTGTATTTGAACGGCGAAATTCTTACGCACAGCAACCATACCCAGCTTGTCCGCTCCTGCTGCGCCATGGTTTTCCAGCAGTTCAACCTGTACCCCCACATGACGGCCCTCCAGAACATTACCCTGGCCCCCATCAAACTCCAAAAGAAAAGCAAGGCGGAGGCGGAGGAAATTGCGTACCACTACCTGGATGTGGTGGGCCTGCGGGACAAGGCCGGGAACTACCCCGCCACCCTGTCCGGCGGCCAGCAGCAGCGTATTGCCATTGCCCGGGCCCTGGCGACCCGGCAGAAGATACTCCTCTTTGATGAACCCACCAGCGCCCTGGACCCGGAGATGGTTCAGGAGGTGCTGGACGTCATGATCCGCTTGTCCGGGGAGTCTATTACGATGGTAGTGGTAACCCACGAGATGGGATTCGCCCGGCAGGTGGCGGACCGGGTTATCTTTATGGATAACGGGCTCATGGTAGAAGAGGGGCCCCCGGAAGAATTTTTCGAACACCCAAAAAATGAACGCACCGATGCGTTTTTAAGTAAAATTTTACATTAACAGGAGGCACAGAATGAAGTTGGCGAAGAGCATAGTATGCGCGGCTTTGATTCTGGCGGCAGTAACCGGCACTGTATTTGCCGGCGGGAAGAGGGATCAGGGGGCAAACCCGGCCGTTCCGAGTACGGGGAACGCGGACCTTGACCGGATCGTCAGGGCGGGGCTCCTCAAGGTAGGGGTAAAGTCCGATGTTCCAGGCTTCGGCCTTTTGAACCCCGATACGGGGCATTACGAAGGCATGGAAATTGACATAGCACGGCTCCTTGCCGCGGAGATCTTTGGGGATGAGAACCGGATAGCCTTTACCCCGGTAACCGCCAAAACCAGGGGACCCCTTCTGGACAACGGCGACATCGACTTCGTCATCGCTACCTTTACCGTTACCGAGGAACGGAAACTGACCTATAACTTTTCGTCTATCTACTACACCGACGGGGTAGGGCTTCTGACCAAGAAGGCCGCCGGCTACACCGGCCTTAAGGACCTGGACGGTAAGACTATCGGGGTTGCCCAGTCCGCCACCAGCCGCCAGGCCATCGAAGAAGGCGCCGCGCCCCTGGGGGTCAGGGTAAATTTTGCCGAGTTCCCCACCTATCCCGATATCAAGGCCGCCCTGGATTCGGGCCGGATAGACGCCTTCTCCGTGGACAAGGCGATCCTCCGGGGCTATCTGGACGCCTCTGTGGTACTCCTGCCCGACACCTACATGCCCCAGCCCTATGGAATTGCCAGCAAGCTTTCCAACAGGGCCCTGGCCTCCTGGGTTGACGCCCTGGTAGTCAAATGGCTTGGCGACGGTACAATTAGCGGCCTCATCGGGAAGTACGATCTCTAGCAGCCTGCTGCTAAGATCCCGGTTCCGGCGCGGTTCTTTTGGGGCCGCGCCGGATTTCGGTTCCGGTAGTTTATTTATTTTCTGAACCTGCCCGGTTTTGGAAGGGTCCTGATGCCCGTGGAGGGTTTTTTTGCAGAGTTTTCTTGATTTTTTTACCACCGGTCCCTTCGCATTCTGGCGCTGGGGGCGGCTCTTTCTGGCCGCGCCGGAGTTCCTTGCCGGCTTTGGCCGCACCGTCCTGGTCTCGACGCTTGCCCTGTTCCTTGCCCTGTTCCTCGGCGTCATCCTGGGCCTTTTTTCCACATCACGGTTCAAGATTCTCAAGGCACTGTCCCGGATCTACGTTGAAATTTTTCAGAATACCCCCCTGGTGGTACAGGTGTTCTTTGCCTACAACGCCCTCCCTTACCTGGGGCTCCGGCTGGATGTGTTCCTCATCGGTATACTCTGTGTCGGGATCTACCACGGCGCCTATGTGTCGGAGGTATTCAGGGCGGGAATCACGTCCATCCCCAAAGGCCAGATGGAGGCCGCCCGGTCCCAGGGCTTTTCCTATGTTCAGGCCATGCGTTACATCATCCTTCCCCAGACCATCACGATCGTGCTGCCCCCCTTGGCAAACCAGGCGGTGAACCTCATCAAGAACACATCGGTCCTCGCCCTTATCGCCGGGGGGGATCTGATGTACCGGGCCGATTCCTGGGCCAGCAACGGTACCCTGAGTTACGGCCCCGCATACATTACCACCGGGGTTCTGTATTTCATCCTCTGTTTCCCCCTGGTTACCTGGGCCCGGCGCCATGAAGTGCGGATAAAGAACCGGGACACCATAGTCCCCGGCGGAACCGCGGGGCCGGAAGCCGCGGCAGCACAGGCCCGGCAGGGGGATACCCCATGAATTCCCAGGTCTTTGCGGATATTTTTACCCCCGTCAACATACGCTTCATGCTGATCGGCCTGCGAACTACCCTGCTGGTCTCCCTTTCTACCGTCCTGGTAAGCGTCCTTTTCGGCGCCCTTCTGGCCCTCTGCCGGAACTACGAAAAGCGCATCCTGGGAAGGATCGCCTCGATCTACATCGAGATATTCCGCAGCACCCCCCTGCTGCTGTGGATTCTGATCTGTGTGTTTATGCTGCCCTTTGGCACCTATCTCGTCCGGGCCTCCCTGGGCCTTGCCCTGTATACCTCGTCGGTCATAGCGGAAATTGTCCGGGGGGGTCTCAATTCAATCGCCAAAGGCCAGTTCGAAGCCGCCCGGTCCCAGGGTTTCAGCTTCTTTCAAACCCTGTGCTATATCGTTTTACCCCAGTGCTTTGCCCGGATCGTCCCCTCCCTGATGAGCCAGATCATCACCACGATCAAGGATACCTCGTTCTTCGCCCAGTTTGCGATTGCGGAATTTTTCTTTAACACCAAAAACCTGATGGGGGTTATTTCCCGGAACACGCCGATCACCAGCGCCCATGTTTTTGTACTCTACTGCTTTATCGCCCTCGTGTACTTTGTGATCAACTTTTCCCTGTCCTGTGTAGTCCGCAGACTTGCCCGGGGCGACCAGAGCGTCATGCTCTACGATGAATAGCCCCCGGCGCCCGCTCAAGTCTTTTCCCCGCGCCTGCGCTCCCTCATGGCAAGGAATATAACGATCCCCAGAAAAGCCAGAAGGAAGAGGGCCAGCAGAAAAAGGGCAAAAAAATTACCCCTGGGGGCAGCCTGGATCGGCTCCACAGCAAAAAAGTCCGGCATCACCGGCTCTTCATCACCCCCCATGCCCGCGACGATAATAATGACGCAGATCACAATCGAAAGCATAATAGCCCCCAGCGCGCCAAGCGCGGAAAGGCGCAGCACCTTTGACGAGCGCGGGGAAAGGGCATAGTACACAATCAACCCCAACAGTACGACCGAAAGGGGAATGATAACGAAAAGCATTGTCCGATTTTACACCCCCAGCCGGGACGGCACAAGGGCGCGCAGCAGCCAGGATAAAAAACTTGTTATTTCTCTGTTTTTGTGGTATCTTAAGAAGACACTACATAGAGAGAGGTAGATGATGGCCTACAAAATTTCCGATAGCTGCGTCAATTGCGGTGCATGCGAAGGGGAGTGTCCTCAGGAAGCAATTTCTGAAAAGGACAGCAAGCGCTGGATAGATCCCGGTAAATGCGTGGACTGCGGCGTCTGCGCCGGGGCCTGCCCGGTGGAAGCCATTGCCCAGTAGGAGCTTTGGTACGTTTTCTTTGAAAAGGCAGGGATCCATCCTTGCCTTTTTTTTATCCCTGTTTCCGCTTCAGGCCCAGGATAGGGGACCCGGCGAATCTCCGGCTTCCCGTCTTCCTTCGGGAACGCTGCCCCTTATTTCCCGGCTGGATAACCGGGATCTGGGCTTTATCCAGTACCAGGAGGATGTGGAAAATGCCCGGCGGCGAATTTTCCGCAGTTCCGGCCTTTCGGAAGAGGAATTGGCCGGAATTCTGACCGTGTACCGCTATGTCCCCGGGGAGGGGGAGGATCTTTTTTCCATTGCCGCCCGCTGCAGCATTCCCTACGCGGGACTGGCCACCATCAACCGGCTGTCCCACCCCGTCCTTCCCCCCGCGGGGGAACTGCTCCTCCCCTCCATGCCGGGGATCTTTGTTCCATCGGAGCCGGATTCCGGCATTGAACTGCTCCTGGCCGCCTCCCGCGCTTCCCGCGGCGGGGTAGACATACGGCTGAATCCGGACGGAACACCCGGAGGGGGCAGGGGCTTCCGCTTTTTCCCCGGCGACGACTACAGCCCGACGGAACGGATCTTCTTCCTGAACCGGGGCTTCCGCTTCCCCCTGCGCAGTTTTACCATTACCAGTACCTTCGGACCCCGGGTAAACCCGGTAACCGGACGCTTCCGGGTCCACGAAGGGCTGGATCTGGCCGCGCCGGAGGGGACCGATGTGCTTGCCGCAGAGGCGGGCCAGGTAACCGAGACTGGTTCGGATCCGATCTACGGGAACTACATCGTCATCAAGCACCGGGACGACTGGGCAAGCCTCTACGGCCACCTGTCCCGAATCGATGTGGTCTTGCACCAGGAACTTCGATCCGGTAGCCTTATAGGTAAGGTTGGGTCCACAGGCCAATCTACCGGCCCCCATCTTCATTTTGAGTTGAGGAAGAACGGCAGGGCACAGGACCCGGGGAAGTATTTGTTTGATTAAGCCGAATTCCGGCCGGGATGTGGTGATCCATGCACTGTATTTCATGCCCTCCGATTGATAAAGGCGGAAACCTAAGGTGAAGACCGGATTCGGGCTCTTGTGTGCCCTTGTTTTCGGGTCTGCCGCGGGCATCGCCCTGAACCATGCCGAAGATCTGCGGGTACCCTCTCCCGGTGTCCTGGAACTTTCCCAGGGGGAGCACATTCCCGTTTCTATCCCCTATAACGGCGCCGTACTGATCTTCCTGGGGGAAGACCGGCGTTTTTTCCAGGGTGTCGAACTGGAACTTATCGCCCCACCGGAGTGGCTTTCCTGCCAGGGCAGTCTTGCCGTTTCAGCCTATGCGGATTTGAATCCTCCCCCGGATCCGCTGTCCGCGGTTGTGGACATCACCGGGCAGCGTTTCCTCTACGATCCCTTGCCGGGAAAGCTGCGGACAGCCTATCAGATCCCCTTCCACGAGGGCCATGGCATGCGGAGCACCCCCTACGTTATGGTCCCCGCTGCCCACGTCCCGCCCGCATCGTTTCCCATTCTGTTTCGGCTCGATCCCCTGATCAGGGAGATAAGCAGAGATCTGGAGAGGATGATTTTCCAGGTCCTCGTCAAGCCGGTTCTGGGGGATGAGGGGGCGGTCCGGATCAAATTCCGTTACCCGGAACAGCTTCCGGACAGGCCCTTTACCCTCCTCATCGACGATCGTGTGGTTGAACTGTCCGCGGAGTTCCTGTTGAAAGAGGGGGAACACCGCCTTCTGGTCCTTTCCGATGATTATCGGGATGAAAACCGGCTTTTTTGGGTAGAACGGGCCAGAATTCTGGATTTAGACATAGAATTACAGGATCCCACCCCCCTGCTGTTTTTCGAAGCCCCGAAACAGGCGAATATTTTCCTTGACGGCCGGGAAATAGGGGAAAACCGGGGGCCGGTTCCGGTGGAACCGGGGATTCACGAGGTCCATTTTCAGCTCAGCGACTACGGTATCACCAGAAATCTTCAGATTCTGAGGGGTAAAACCTACCGGATAGCCGTAACGGTGGACATGGATGTGTCGGAATCTGAATAGATCGTATCAAAAAGCCTGAAAAATTAAATTTTTTGTTAAGTATTGGAGCTTTATACCGATATATAAAGTGTCGGACCTATAGTTCCCCTCCCAAATCACTATATCTCCGATATGCCTCAAGGGCATGCCGGCCGTGTTTCACGGCCGGCTTTTTTTTTGAGTAATCCCATCAATTACGGCCATCCGCTCTCCATTACCTCAAAGTAAAATCCACAGCAGCCGCCCATCAGAAACTCCACTTGATAAATGTTCTAAGGGTGGCAGAATATTTTTCCGTATCGGGAAATCCTGTAAATACGCCTTTTCCCATGACAAAAGAATTGCTTATACCTTTTATATCCTTTGACGGGTTTTCTCCCGATCGCCCCTGGGTAATCAGTAATGCTCGATTTCGCTGACAGGTGAAAGGGCGCCCCTCCCTACGGTCTAAACTTGACCTACCCCAATGTGCCGACTCTGCCGGAACATGCTGTTATACGCCATTTGTCCTAAAATTTGTTAAAAATATATGGAATAAAATATATTGATAAAAATTTAGAAATAATATAAAATAATGATTATAGAAATGAATGGTTTTAATCTTCAATTAATAAATATCCCGGATGGTTGGGTAACAAAGTATAATAAATTTTTTG
>JAISFT010000176.1 GCA_031263435.1 Treponema sp.
GCGATCCGCCGGGGCATAACCCAATTTGAAGCGCTGTATCATTTCCCCGCTGATTCCCCTGGCGATAATATAGCGTTTTGCCGTTTCGCCTTCAGGTTTTTCCATCAAAAAGTACTGAAAACTAACCGAGACCCCCCGGTATAGTTCGACAAGCCCCCGGATCCGGTTGTCTTTTTCCGGGTCCTCGCTTTCTATGGTCCCCCCTTCCCTGATGATCTCTATGCCGAAACGCTTGGCCAGGGTTTCTATCGCCTCCGGGAAGGAAAGTTTGTCCATTTCCATGATGAATTTGATGATGCCGCCCCCCTGGTGGCAGCCGAAGCAGTAGTACATCTTCCGGTCGGGGTCCACGGTGAACGAGGGAGTCCGTTCCTGTCCCCCCGCGTGGAAGGGACAATGCCCCCAGTAGCGGCCCCCCTTTTTTTCCAGGCGGACGTAGTCTTCCACCACCGCCAGGGCGTCCAGCCGGCGTTCTACTTCATCAATAGTTGACCGGGTTATGCGGTTCACGGAGAGGAACGGCCCTGTTTGGTATACAAGACCCCCGCCCGGATGTGGTCGTCAAAGGTCTTCGAGAAGTAGTGCCGCCCCGCCTCCGGGTCGATCAGGCGGAAGTAGAGGTAGTCGCTGTCCCGGGGCCGGGCGGCCGCGTCCAAAGCCAGGGAGCCGGGGGAACAAATGGGGCCGGGCGGCAGCCCCGGATAGACATAGGTGTTGTAGGGATCCCGAATTTCCGTATCCCGGGTGTAAATGACCGCCGGGTGGGGTTTCCCCTGGATTTCGGTGATCACATATTCGATGGTGGCGCAGGACTGAAGGGCCATGCCGATCCGCAGGCGGTTAAGAAAGACCCCGGCCATCAGAGGGGCCTCATCCTCTACCCGGTATTCCCGTTCTACGATCGAGGCTAGGGTTACCAGGGAATGGAGTTCCTGCCCGCGGCTGGTGATTGAAGACGCCTGAAGCCGGGAAAAAAAGTTATCCGCCATGGAACGGATCACCAGTTCCGCGGGGTAATCCCGGGGGAAAAGATAGGTGTCGGGAAAAAGGTAGCCTTCCATCGAGGGGCCGGGGATGAAATAGGCGCCCAGAATTTCCGGGTCCCCCGCGGCCCGGAACAGGTCTTCCTGGCCGCAGATCCCCGCGTCTTCGAGGATCCGGGCGGTTTTTTTAAGCGTGGAACCTTCGGGGACGATGACTTTTTCCAGCATCTGCCGGCCTTCGACCAGGGTCTTGTGGAGCGTAAGCTGGCCCGCGGGGAGATCCAGCCGGAAGGTCCCGGATTTTATAAAGTCGGTATTGAACCGGGAAAGCATGTACCAGAAGTAGCGGTTTCTGATGATGCCCGCCTCTTCCAGCCGTTTCCCGACGGAAAAGCCCGATTCTCCCTTCCGTACCTCGATGAGCACCCCGCCGCCTTCTGCCTTACGCAGGGCGCCGCCGCTTTCTTCCCGTATCGGCCCGGGTGGAGGGGAATTGAAGTAGATAAGCAGACCAAAGCCCAGCAGCACAAGACACAAAACCAGGCCCAGGAAACCGCTTAAAATCCGAAACAGGGGACGTAAAACGAATTTCATGCTTTACAGCCCGATCTCCAATCCTTCTGTGGCAAGGGTAAGTTCGATACCTTCGATGTTCATCCGTTCCAGATACCATGCCGCGGATTGCAGCATGTTGTAAATCTTATGGTCGCTGTAGGCGGGATCGTGGTGGAACAGGACCATGTGCTTGATACCCCAGTTGGCGGCAAAATCCGCGGCCATGCTGAAGGCATTGTGGCCCCAGTTGTACTTTTCGATGGCCTCCCCCAGCGTGTACTGGCAGTCGATGACGATAAGGTCCGCATTCCTAAAAAAGCCTGCATTTTCCTCGTTCATGGCAAAGTCCGCGGCGGTAAGTTCCGTATCGGTGGCATAGATGACACGGTGTTTTCCGTCGTTTATCAGGTAGGAGTAGCAGCCTCCGGGGTGGTTCATTGGTTTATAGGAGATCTCAAAGCCCTCGAAATTGGCGGGGCCCTCAAGGATGTGAAATGTTTTCGTGCTTCCCATAGTATCCATGTTGACGGGAAAGAGGGGGGGGCACATCTGGGACCGGATGATCTGTTCCATCTTTGTTACGGGGGAGTAAAAATCCAATTTTACGGAAGGATCGTAGGCGGGACCAAAGAAGGGCAGGCCCTGGATATGATCCCAATGGAAATGGGAGAAAAACAGGTGATACCGGGAGGGCTTGGGCTGCTCCCTGGACAGGGCGTTCCCCATTTCCCGTATGCCGGAACCCGCGTCGAAGACGAGGATGCTGGAAGAATTTTCCGCATGAACCGTGATGCAGGGGGTGTTTCCCCCCACGGCGCCGAACAGCCAGGGGGGGAGTCCCGCCATAAAACGCTCCCGGCTTTCCTGACTGGCGAGATCCTCCGGCGTCAGGCGTTCAACGATGGCGGAAATTTTACTTTTGATCTGTGCAGACGAAGGGGGGGCTGGCAATGAACCCCGGACACCCCAAAACCGGACACGCATCTAAACCCCCGGCCTTTCCGGCTTTCGGGTGATAGGAGGTTGAGATACCCGGGTCCGGAGTTGTTCTTCTATCCGGGCCATAGTGTACAATTCTCCATGCCCCACCCCGGGGCATTCGCGGCTTGCCCCTTCCCATGCCGCTGCGGAAACCAGGATAGATTCCCAGAACGGGAAGGTCCTGCACTGCAGCGGCCTGCTTTGATATACCGTACAGCCGTCTTTCCAGAAAACACAATCATAATTGAGCTTTTCCTTAAGTGAAAGATACTCGGTTCCCCCACCCAGCCATACCCAGCGGCACCAGGTTTTTATAAAATTCTCCTGTACCATATCCAAAGCGGCGGACAGGATATCCAGGTCTTTCTGCGACAGAAACACATAGCCGCTCTCATAACGGCAACAGGACGAACACCGGGTACAGGAAAAACGGAGTCCATCGGTATAAAAAGGCGGCTGCACCATGATGCCGATTATACGAGACGATTTCAGAATTGAATACTAAAATCGGCCTGTTTGTTAATTATACTCATAAGCGGCAAGGGCTTCAATGGGATAATCAGGGCATCGGCGTTTACTTTTGTACAAAGGTCTGTAGATCCTTTCCAAGCTTAGGTAGGGCGGCGGCGGGGCAGAGCCCCCGGGGAAACGCTTGTAGAGTCTGCCTCCGCTATCTGCGATACGTCGTATCTTCGATACGCTCCGGCAGGGAATTCCAAAGCCAATTTCATTGGAACTTTGTTTC
>JAISFT010000057.1 GCA_031263435.1 Treponema sp.
GCCCCCATGGACGAGGGGCTTATTTATGCCCGGGCGGTTCATGCCGGGGACCTATGGGACCGGGCGGAACGGTTTGATACCCTGGCCGGCGCCATTGCCGGCTGTTCCCTGGTTATCGGCGCCACCCGCCGCCGGGGGCACCGCCGGAAGGCTCTTACCCTGGACCCGGCGGAAACCGCGGCCTATATCAAAAGCCGGCCCGGTCCTTCGCCGGGGGGCAGTCCGGTTGCCCTGGTTTTCGGCAGCGAGCGGACCGGCCTGGACGCCCGGGAGCTTAGTCTCTGCAATATAGCCTCCCATATTCCCGCCGCGGACGCCTTTCCTTCCCTGAACCTTTCCCACGCGGTGCAAATTTACGCCTATGAGCTTTTCCGTGCCCTGAGCCCCGCCGCGGTGGATGTGCCGGGCCAATGGATTCCCCTGGACCGGCAGGGGGTAGACCTTTTGGTCCGCGGGGTAAGCGATTCCCTGGAATCCCTGGGGTTTTACAAACAGCCCGGCCGGGAAGAGCAGGAAGATTTTTTTCGGGATGTCTTTTGCCGGGCGGGGCTCACGCTTCGGGAAGCCCGGTATATGGGGGATATTTTTGCCAAGGCGGCCCGGCTGGGGAGGAAGGGGGAAGCTACCGCACAAAAAGACGGTATATAACCAGAAGAAATTTATAGTAAAAATAGGGGAAAATACGGAAAAAACGCAGGGGATGACGGAAACAGAAGCCCATCCATTCAAGACCGTGGTCAAAGGCGTATTGGGAAGGACGTTTTTTTCGTTTCGCGAAGACCTCGTAGAGATCGCTGCACCAGAGGCGGAGCCCCTGGCTGAGTTGGGCGTTGTTTTTGGCAATCCACTGTTCTTCCCCATGAACGCCCTTGCCCACCAGAAGAAGGGAAGGCGCAGCCTTTCGGATGGCTTGCAGCAGTGTTCCCTCCTCCTGCTTTTTAAAGGACCCCACATACCGGCCGATGATGCGCAGCCGGGGAAAGGTCTGGCGGATGTTTTTTTCCGTCATTTGAAGAACCGATTTTTTCCCGCCCAGTAAATAGACAGAAAGCTCCCGTTCTTCCAGGATAGTAAGGAGGCTCACGATAAAATCAAAGGGCATGTAACGGATAAGCCTCTTGCCGGTTAAAAACCGGGCGCCCCCCACCAGGCTTTTGGATATGGGAATAACCAGGGAGGCCCCGGTTACATAAGAACGGTATTCCCCGCTCCGCCGGGCCCGCAGAAGATCCCAAAGGGAAAGCAAAACGATGTTTTTCCCGCCGGGGGCGTTCAAAATCTGATTAATACAATCCGCCATGCGTTCCTGGGATAAAATATCCAGGGGCACTTTTAATAAACTGAGTCGTTCTTTAGCTGCGGGCTGTTCACCGTCCACGATGCGCTCTCCAAAAGAATTATCCGTATTGCCGCCGCTCCGTACAGGGCAGCGGTTTCGGTTCTTAATACAGTATTTCCTATAATCAGGGGTTTAAATCCCGCCGCAAGAAACCGTACTACTTCCCCGGAAGAGAATCCGCCTTCGGGGCCTACCGCCAGAGCGATAAATTCAGGGATAGAACTAAGATAGCCGTGTAAAGTGCCCTGTTCAAGGGGGTCCTGATGCATAAGGATACCCAGCGCGCCGGGATAACGGTTTTGCAAGGTTTTCCAATACTCAAGCAGGGCGTCTATTGTGTGGGGGGCGCGGATGGCGGTGGCGACCCGGGAACCGCTTTGCTGGCGGGCCTCCTTGATGATCCGTTCCCACCGCTCCCTTTTTTCCTCCCCCTCCCTGCCGGTCCCCGGTTTGGGGATCGAATGTTCGGCGGTAAAGGGCACAATTTCGCTCAGGCCCCCTTCCGCGGCCTGTCGGACAATCAGGTCCATCTTGGCCCCCTTGGGCAGGGCCTGAAAGAGGACCATGGGGGGCAGCGTATCCCTTGCGGGCTCCGGGTTAAAGATACATTTTCCCAAAAGGCAGGCCCCTTCCAGGGATTTGACCTGCACCGCCACTTCTTCCCCCTCGGGCAGACGGGCGTTAAACACGCTGCCCGGGGTAAGCCGCCTTACCCGGGCCAGATAATGATAATCCTTCCCGGTAAGACGGACCAGCCCCTGGGAATCGGGGGATTCTGTCAGGATAAAGCATTTCATTTGGCGGTATAGCGGCCTCCTATGATGCCAGGGGGATATCCTCCTCCAAAAGGGCTTCTTCCTGCAGGGCCTTGAGGGTTTTAGTGGTCCGCATCAAGGCGCCGTAGGTTCCGCCCCGAAGGATCTTTACCGCTTCCTGGAGCTGCACATCGTATTCCAGATCATATATGGGCGCGATGCTCGTCCGGTTCTGTTCATTACGAACAAGACGGCTCAACAGGGCCTGGTCCAACTGATATTCGGTACTAAGCCGCCGGACAAAGGCGGCAACAAGGGCCTGGCTGGCGTTGGGGTTATCCGCGACAAAGGAGGGAATCTGGTTCGTACCGATGAGTTTGTTGAGTTTTTCCGCGTCATCGTCGGTAAATTCCGGGAACTTTATTTCCATATCCGGGGGGATGCCGACCTTATCGATGTTCACGTCGCTGGGGGTATAATAGCGGGCGGTGGTAATTTTGAACCCCGATTTATCCAGGGGATATACCTGCTGGACCGATCCCTTGCCAAAGGATTTTTCCCCCACCAGGTATGCCCGGCCCCGGTCTTTAAGGGCCCCGGCGACAATCTCCGAAGCCGAAGCGGAACCGCGGTTGATAAGCACAATGACCGGGATATCCGCCGCGACAGCCGTATTCCGGCGGGCGTTAAACACGGCGTTTTCCGTAGGTATCCGGGACTTGGTACTCACCACCACCCCGCCGTCCAGGAAGAGGTCCCCGATCCCCACGGCGGATTGCAGGAGCCCCCCGTAATTGTTCCTGAGATCCAGGATGAGTCCCTTGTATTTTTTGGAGCTAAACTCCGCAACCGCCTCCCGCGCCCGCTCCACGGTATTGGGGGTAAAGGTGATAAGCCGGAGGTACCCGATGTCGTCTATCATGGCATATTTGGTAGTCGGTACCTCGATGATGGCCCGGACAAGGGAAACGGGAAATTCCAGTTTTTCACCCCGCCGGATAAGGAGCTTAACCTCTACCCCCGGGGCTCCCCGCAGCCGGGTAAGGACCTCGTCCATGGTAAGCACATCCGTCGGTTCTCCGTTTATTTCGATAATCAGATCCCCCGGGGAAATTCCCGCCCTCCAGCCCGGGGTATCGTCGATAGGGGAGGCTACCTCTACATAGGGGGGCCGCCCGTCGGGCCGCTCCGCCAGGGGTTTGGAAATATAAAGCCCCACCCCGCCGAAACTCCCCTGGGTGGTATCGTTCAGATCCATCATGTCCGCTTCCGCCAAAAAGGAAGAATAGGGGTCCTCCAGGGCGTCAAACATCCCCTTCATAGCCCCTTCGTAGAGGAGCTTTGGGTCCACCTCTTCCACATAATGCCGCTGGATAAAGTCAAAGACATTTTGCATAACCGAGATATAACGCCGGATATCCTGGTCTTTGCTCTGCGCTTCCACCCGGGGGACTGTTGCCGCGATAAAAACAAGACACAGGATAATGGTGGAACCTACCCAGAGCAGCGAAAAGGGCAATTTTTCTCTTGAGATTAGTTTTTTATTCATCTTTAAACCCCTAAATAAAATCTTATTAATCCGGGAGGCTTTCTCAAAACAAGGCGGGTTTTGAAAAAGAATCTGTTACCTTAAACCACCGCAAAACAAAGGATTCTACGATGGAGTTATTATACCTTATATTATTATCATTATATAGAATCAGAGCAACCGGCCCTGCCACAACATGCCTGCGCCGGGGGCGGCAAACGCCTCCGGCCCGCAGGATGGACGGCAACTTTATGGGGATAAACGCCGTTTTTGCACTTAATTACGCCCCTACCGGTTATGGCGTTTACGTCTTGGTTCCGGGCCGCCATAACGCGGGCCGGAGGCGTATTGCCCCGGGAAAGGTATGTTGTCCCCTTGTGGGAGAAAGCTTTATACCCCAAAAACTTATCCTGGTATATCCTGCCCCACAAAGCCTCTTCCCCCTATCAGCCGGGAAAAGCGTCTCGTCCCGGCATAAAAGCCGGTTGACCCAAACAAGGTGAGCCGGGAGGGGATCAAAAGGCCTGTGGGGGCGCAATAGCCTCCGCCCCGCGTTATGGCGGCTCAGGACCAGGCTTAAACGCCATGGCCGATGAAGGCATAATTAAGTACAAAAAGGGCGTTTATCCCGAAATTATGATAAAAACATGCGGTTATCCGGTATAGTGTAGGTGTTCGGAAGAACAGCTACCGGTTGTAATGCTGTTTGGGGCAGCAATGACCCCGATATCCCGAATAACAACCGGTAGAGTAGCTGCTTACGCAGCAATCAGAATGCATTTGCTTCTTGGGGAATGGCCCTATCAGTCATTACCCCGCATAGACGTATGGTCCAGTATACCGGAGTTCTGCCGAACATACAATCTTTTTTTCCAGGAGGCTCCCATGACCTTTATCGGTATCGACCTGCATACCAACCGGTTTACCTGCTGTTACCGGGACGGACGCTTATCAGACCGTCCCGAGGACCGGGTAACGAAGACCTTTGAACTGGACGAGTCGGGGCTGGCGGCGTTCTATGCCACCCTGACTGAAGACACCTATGTACTAGTGGAAGCGACGATCACCACCTTTTCGTTTGTCCGATTATTCAAGGACCAAGTGAAAGAGGTCATCATCGGTAATACCTACCAGTTAAAGCAGATAAGCCTTGCCCGGAACAAGACGGACAAGCTAGATGCGGACAAGCTGTGCCAGGCGCTGAAGGCGCAGGTCCTCTCCGGGGTACAGCAGATCGTCCCGGTGACCCTTCCTTCTGAGGAGATACAAGGGTTACGGAGCCTGTTCAGCACGTACCGGCTGTACCGGAAGCAGAATGTCCAACTGAAGAACCGTATCCACTCCCTCTTGAAGGAACAGTTGTACGGTTTCACGCAGGAAGAGATATTTGACCGGCAGAGCCGGGAGAAGATCCGCAAGATTTCAGAAGACCCGATACTGAGTTTCCAGATAAATCAGTTGATGGACCGGCTTGAACGGGATGAGGGGGATGCGGAGGCTATCAAGGAGCGGGTGCTGGCAGCGGCGGAACCGTTCATGGCCGAGATCGGGATTCTTACCAGCATGAAGGGGGTCAGCGTCTTCATTGCGATAGCGATCATCGCGGACATCATCGAGGTGAACCGGTTCAAGGACTCCAAGCATTTCACCAGTTATCTGCGGTCAGCCCCGCGGGCAGCGAACTCGAACACGACGGTGAAGAACCGGGGGACGAACAAGATGGGGCGGAAGCTGTCGTCAACCCTGCTGACGCAATCGCTGAACCATGTGATGAACGCAAGCGGGAAACTGCGGAGGTGGTATGAGAGGCTGTGCGAATACAAGAAGGCTGGTTTGGTAAGGACAGGACTGAGGAGGCGGGTAGTGGCGGAAATCTGTCAGATGCTGAAGAAAGGGGAGTACCACTATGGGAGGGATCCGGTCAACCATGAGGGGAAGATGACAGCTTACCGCCGTTTTCTGGAGAAACAAAAAAGAATGCGAATTTGAAAGAATCCGCTTGACTTTTATCATAGACGTTAGCCCGCTTCCTTTGAATCTATTGGCGTGGGGCATATTCCACCAGAACGGTAGTGGGATAATTTTCTTTATGGTTTTGCTGAGAATAACTTTACTTAACGGGGTAGATCTACCCCATTAGCTCCCTGTTTAGATTATCTACCGGTGCGGTGTCTTTTCTCAAAGGCCGGTAGTGGTTATACGGTCTTCAGGCGGTTATCCACATGAGCGAAGCGACGTCTGCAAGGCGGTTGTGGGTAACTCACTTTATAGTTAGCAGAACAACAATTTTTCATAGGTTCGCTCGACCAGCGCCGATGAAGAATTTGAGCGGGATGACGAAAAGAACCGTAAAACCTGAA
>JAISFT010000062.1 GCA_031263435.1 Treponema sp.
ACGAGGGCCAGGGTTTCTGCAAGGGACACGCTCTGCTCCCTGAGATACTCCAACAGGGTCCATGCCTGATCGGGATGGGGGCTGGCGGTGCTGATGCCGGCATACCAGGTGGAAAGGCCGAGGACCGGCTTACCGGTGTAACTGCCGGCATGGGGGATGAGGGTGATGCCGACGGCTCCATTTTCCATTTTTTCGCGGATGGTTCGGAGTTCCCGGGTGGACACGATCATCATGGCGACGCTGCCCCGGACAAAGTCCTGTACCCGGTCCGCCCCGGTGGCGTTGAAGCTGCCCGGCATGATAAGCCCTTCGCTGTTGAGGGTGGAGAAAAAATCCAGGGTTCCGGTATAGTCCCGGCCGCCGAATTCCGGTCTGCCGTCCTGTACCAGGGGCAGTCCCGAAGAATAGAACCAGGGATAGATGTCCCTGCCCAGGCTCTGGGGATCCTGGGGGCTTAGGCCCAGGGCAAGGCTGTAGCGTCCGGCCCGGCCCGGGGTCTGGTTTTTTTCTTCCTGGGCTTTGATGGTCCGGGCATAGGAGAGAAAATCGTCCCGGGTCCGGGGGGGACGGTCAAAACCGGCTTCCCTGAGGAGCGAAATATTGTAGATGAGGACATCCATGTCGGAGACCAGGGGCAGGGCCCAGGTTCCGGCAGCGGGAAAGGCGGGGGACTCCGGCAGGGACGTTTGCGGGGAGTCCTGCCGGGACGCCTGATAGTACCGGTCCAGGGGAAGGTAGAGGCCGGCCCTGATTCCCGCGGCCAGGGATCGATCGCCGGTAATGAGGATATCGGGGGTGGTGTTTTCCGCGTTGATGATGATGTTGACCTGGGCATCGGGCGTCTCCGCGGCGCCAGTATCGCTGTCCGGCACCCTTGGTGTCTCCGGCATCTCCGGCGCCGAAGATGCCGGAGACGCCAGGGGCACCGGGGCGGAGCCCTGCTGGGGATTTTTTCCCGGCTGAAGGGGGTATCCGGTGATGAGGCTTTCCATATCCTCCGGATTGAGGCCGTCTTCCCCTGCTATGCGGATGGCAAGCTGGAGGGGTTCCCTGGCTGGGGGTGTCTGCTGCTTCCTGCCGGTTCCCAGCCTGACTGCCGCGGCTGTTCCAATGGCAACCAGGGCTACGGCAAGAATCAGGCGGTCCGCCGGTTTTACTGCCATGTTATTATGCTCCGTATGGTGTCAAGCTTCGTATCCCTCGACTTAGCTTTGGTTTTGCGGTACATCATTGGTATGACCGGTTTTCTGAAACGTATGTTGTTCCGTTTCTTCCATCGATTCCTGCGGAACCGCGGACAGGGCGCCGGTGATGAAATTGAAGAATTTTGGGAGGCCGATTTCTCCAAGCCCGGCAAAACCCATTTTGATATTAAATCAGAAAGCGCCTGCGATGCCTATCTGCGGAAGGGGGCCGCGGGCCCGAACTCTGGCCAGGGTTCTGCCCGGCGTTCTGTCCCGAATTCGAGTCTGGGGATTGGTCTTAAAAAATCCGCCTGCCTGGCATGGGTGGAGGGCACCCACCCTTACCGGGACATGGTTCTTAAGGCCCGGCTGCGGATGGATCCCAAGGGGGGTTATGGGGCCGCGGGGATTATCTTCCGCATGATGGATGAGGGGACCTACTATCTGGCGCTCCTTTCCAGCAAGAGGTATTTCCGGCTGGATGTGGTACGGAACAGCACCCCCCTGGCCCTTATCGGCTGGACCGAATTTGGGGAGGCCGCGGCTGCGCCGCCTGCAACGGAGTCTGCGGCGGATGCGCCGCCCGCGGAATCCTCCGGTCTCCCGGAGACGGAACTGACGATTATTGCCTGCGGCGGCCATATTACCCTGCTTATCAACGATCTTTGGGTGGGGGAAATGGACGACTCTTCTATTGAAGCCGGGTCTCTGGGTTTTGCGCTGGCTTCATATGAGGCCCCCCCCGGCTGGGCAGCGACCCCGGCGCGGGGCGGCGGGGGCGGCCTGCCCGGTTATGCGGCGGAAGCCTTTCTGGATTATCTTTCTGTGGATACCCGGCTTGCCGAAGTGAGGGCCGCCCGGAGGGCTTGGGACAGCGCGGTCGCAGCAGAGGACGGCGAGACGGAGGCGGCGGCAGGGGCGGGGGGGGAGGTGGTCCTGCCCATCCTACGGGAGAACCGCCTGCGGCTGGCGGAGACCTTTGCCGCTATGGGGGAACATGCCGCTGCCCTGGCGCAGTTGAAAAAACTCTGGGAAAGGTCCGGGCAGGAGGGGCGGGATCTGCTGCTGGCCGTCCGGCTGGCCCAGGCTTTGGAACGCTACGATGATGCGGAAGAATATATGGCCGCCGCTTTTGCGCTTTCCGGTACAGATCCGGCGATTCAGCAAAATCTGCATGGGGCCCTGATCGAAGAAAAGGCAAAACTCCTCTACGTGCGCGGGCGCTACGCCGAGCTGCGGGATTATATCGCCGGGCTTCCGGAAACCAGCGGCCCCGGGGTTATGCTTCCGACTCTGTTGGGACATGCGTTTTGGGAACTTGGGGATTATCAGGAGGCCGCCGCTGCCTACGACAGGGCCTTCGCCCTTGACAGAAAAAACGGACTTTTGGCGGCCAATGCCGCCAATGCCTGCGATTTGCTGGGTCAAAAGGAAGAAGCTCTGGACCGCTATCTGGCGGCGGGGCAAGCCTATCTGGGGGCGGATAACTACGGCGACCTGGGCGCCCTGATACCCAAACTTCTTGCCCTGGGGCCGGACCGCTGGGAAGTTCATGCCCTGGCGGGGAAATGGGCCTTTGGTATAGAGGACTGGGAGGAGGCGGACAGGGAATTTGGCCGGGCCGAAACACTGCGGCGGAGGGCAAAAACCGGGACCGGGGACCCGGCCCTGAGTTACCTGCGGGCCCTCCTCCTCATCCGGAAAGCCAGACGCCGGGAGGCCCTGCCCCTGCTGGAAGAGGCCGCCGGGCTTGCCCCGGACTATGGGCTTTTCCGCTTCCGGCTGGCAGAAAACCGCTATCTTCTGAACAACGACCCCGCCGATCCCCGGCTGCGCGCCGATCTGGAACAGGCCCTGTCCCTGCTGGCCCCCACCGCCGCGCCCGGCGCCCCCGCCTCAGGGGAGACCTGGGGCTGGGTGAACAACCTGGCCGCCCAGATAAGCCTGGCCGCAGGAGACCTGGACCGGGCCGCGAAATTCCTGGAACAGGCCATCCTGGCCCTGGGGGAGACGTCCCCGGTGCTGGTAAACCGGGCGGTCTACCACTACCTGCGGGGCTCCCTGGATCAGGCCCTTGCCATCCTGGACACGGGCGCAGCGCTGGACACCGAAGGATCCATGGCGAACTGCGCGGGGAACCTTCTGGTCCGCTCCGGACAATTTGAGCAGGCACAGATCCGGTATCAGCGGGCCCTTGCCCTTGCCCCGGCAAACCAGGAATTTTTAACCAACTGTTCCTCCTGCCTTATCGAGATGGGCCAATACGGCGAAGCGGATACACTCCTGGCCCGGGCCCATAACCTTGCCCCTTCCCCCGCCGTGCTGGAACTGATTACCTACATAGCCGTAAAAAAGGGCGAGTATTCCCGGGCCGAATCCGCCTGCAACGCGGCCCTGGAACTGGACAGCGCCCATCCCCCCTCCCTGCACTCCCTGGGCTGGATCTACAGTTCCGCGGGCCGTTGGGAAGAGGCCGGGGAAATCCTGGCCCGGCTGGACAGCCTGGCCCTTTCCGGGGAGGATGCGGATCGCCGGGAAGAACTGCGGCGGCGCATCATGGACGGCACCACCCGGCTTATCCCCTGCGCCCGCTGCGACAGGACCTGGCGGGTGCCCCTGGACCCGCCCCCCGCGCCTTTCCTGCGGCTCGTTGCCATGCCCCCGGATGAACTCCCCGCGGGAACCTGCACCGCCTGCGGGACCAGTTACTGCATCGGCTGCGCCAGGGAGCATCTGGATGACCGGGGCCGCTTCATCTGCCCCGTCTGCGGACAGTCCCTCAAGCTCATCAACGAAGGCTTAAAAAAGATTGTCGCCGATTGGGCCGCAGAGACCCTGCCGGGCAGGGGCACGAAGGGGTAAACGCAGCGGCTCGTCCGCCTATTTTGGGTGCATCCAGTATCGGGACATCATTCAAACTGTGGATTTTTGTTTTGGGCGCATTTCCGGCGCATCCCCTTAAGGGGCAGCGCCGGAAACCGGGCTATACGGGGTTCCGCTTCGCTCCATTCCCTCCGCTAAGGCAGCCTCCGGCTGCCACGCTTCGGGAACGGGGCTGTCCTATGGGACAGCCCCGCCCCTCCTATCCCTTGCGCGGGCCAAATGGCATGGTCATTTGACCAAGCCATTTGGCCTTGGCTGTGTGATGAAATTTTGTGCAGGGGAGCCGAACTTCGGTTTTTTTGTTAGCC
>JAISFT010000079.1 GCA_031263435.1 Treponema sp.
CCGGCCGGCTCCTCCTGGATTATGTCGATTCGCCTGACAATTCCCGTCCGGTCGACAAACAGTTCCAGTACTACCCGTCCCTCGGTAACGGAACGCCGGGCGGCAGGAGGATAAATAAGGTTCTTTCGGATCGTGTCTACCGGGAATTGCGGCAGAACGGAAATTCTGTGGGCGGGAAGGTATTCGTCCTCTGCGGCCGCGGAATACTGCGCCGGAGGAGCGGCAGGATCGCCATGCTCCACCGCGGTCCGATCTTCCTGACTCAGACTGTTTTCGAACGCTGCCTCTGCAGTGCCTGCAGGGGTATTCACAGCGATCCGCCCTTCCGGCGCTGCGATCATCCGGCCCGCGGGCTCTGTATTGGCCCTGATCACCATGTCTTCCGCCGCACGATCCGGCGGAGCTTCTTCCCGGGGCGTCTCTTCCCGTGGTACCGCGGGAGGAGACGGGGGTCTTTCTTGCGGCGCCGGTTCTTCCGGCGGAGCTGGAAGTTTTTCCTGCCATGCATGTTCATCCGGCAGCATTGGAGGTTCTTCCTGCCGCACCGGTTCCTCCGGCGGTGTTGGAAGCTCTTCCTGTTGTACCGCTTCCTCCGGCAGCGTTGGAGGCTCTTCCTGCCGCGCCGGTTCTTCCGGCAGCGTTGGAGGCTCTTCCTGCCGTACCGGTTCCTCCGGCAGTATTGGAGGCTCTTCCTGTCCTGCCGGTTCCTCCGGTACCGGCGGCGCCGTCAGTATCGCCGCCACCAATGGCGCCGCCACCAGTGGCGCCGACGCTGACGGGGTGGGTACAAAACGGGTCGGCGCTGCAGTATCGGGACTGGGGGGAATGTACTCGGTCAGATCCGTCAGCTTCATTACCCGGACAGGTTCCGGCTCTTTCAAGGAGACCGCCTGTACATCAAAGTTGATCGAGACAATCGCCAGAGCGTGGAGTTCTATAACCAGAATAAGGATAGCAATCCGCAGGACCCTCATGGCTGCCGGTCCTTTACCACAAAACTCACTACCCGGTATTGGAGAATCTGCAGCACGGCGATAACTTCGTTCAGATAACGGTAGGGCGTGTTTCTGTCGGCGATGATGTGGAGCCGGGTATCCGGGGCGCTGCGGTAGATCTCGTCCACCGCGTTCTGCAGTTCCTCAAGATCTCCGGCCACACCGTCCAGGTACAAAAGACCCTCCCGGTCAATCCAGACCTCCAGATTTTTTACCGCGCCGGTCCGGGCAATTTTCCGGGCCTCCGGGTATTCAATTTTTACCTCCCGCCGGTAGTTGATCAGGGAGACCAGCATGATAAATATGAGGAGCAGGAAGGCTACGTCCGACATGGAGGACAGGGGAATCAAAAAGTCCTTGCGGGGCGAACGGCGCAGCTTCATAGATCCTCCCCGGAGTCTTCCCCCATGACAAATGAAAAAGAATCCACCTCAAGATCCTGGGCCAGGTCCACAAAATCCACCACTGCCTGCCAGGGGGTTTGAGGATCCACCGTAAGAAGCAGCGCCATGTTGGGATACTCCGATACGGCCTGCCGGATCATCTTTTCCGCGGAGGCAAAACTGCACAATTCCCCGCGAAAGGCAAGCCTTCCTTCCCGGTCAAGATTAAAGCGGAGAAGTTCATCCCTCTGTACGATCCGTTGGGAATCCGGGGCAGGCAGAGTCACCAGAAAACCTTTGTTGACATTAAACCCCGCGATCACCATAAAGTAAATGATGAGCAGGAAGGCAACATCGCTGGAGGCCCCGGAATCCCCAAAGAGCTTCCGTTTTCGCCGCTTAATGATCATCGTGAAACCGCATTTCCCGGATCTGGCCCTTCAGGGCCTGGGGGGCGGTTATTTCGGTGATGAGATCGGAACACGTCTGCTCCACATCGGCCGAAAAATTATCCACCACATGGGTAAAAATCGAATGACAGATCATCGCAATAATGGCGATGATAAGACCGAACACCGTGGTGATCAGGGCTTCGTAAATACCGTTGGCTACGATCTGGGCATTCACCTCCGCGGCTTCGGAAATCGAGCGGAAGGCCCCGATCATCCCGGAAACGGTTCCCAGGAATCCCGTCAGCGGGGAAATGGACCCCAGGGCGGTAAGAAAACTAAGGCCGTTTTCCAGGGAATTGATGCAGGAAAGGGCCTGCGTTTCTACTGCCCGCTCCATGCGGTGTTCCCCCAGGTTACAGGAATCGATCAGGGTAAGGAGTATCCGGGCCCCCATACGCTGTTGTACCAGGGGGCTTAAATATTCCCGTGCCCGGGAAAGATCCCCCTCCCGGATATAGTCCATAAGAACGGTCTTTAGATCATCCATCCGCAGATTGTGATACGCCAGGTAGATGGCCCGTTCCAGGGATATGGCAATTACCGCCACGGAGAAAAGAAGGAGGGGCCACATAAACACCCCCCCCAGACGGAACAATTCCATAAGGGAAAATGACGTACTACCAGTCTCCATACCCTCTGCTCCTTGGTCTCACCGCAATACTCCCATCGTTAGAAACTCCAGGTAAAACCAAGCGACGGAATGGGGATGGGAATATCATAGGGGTTAAAAATGTTGTTTCCGGGGTGGTGAATCGGGGAAAGCACATTCTCTACGGCTGCGTAAAATTCCTGACGGCTTTTTCCGCGGGGCGTAAAATTAAAAAAAGAAAATTTAATATCAAGGGGGACGGAGAAGCCTGTCCGGCTGCCCTTATCCGATCCGGCAATCCGTTTCCGCCTGTGGATAGCGCCGGGGTTTCCGTTTTCGTCCAGCGCCGTGACGGAGTAGGACTGCCCGTCCCCGGGTAGTCCGCTGGTAAAACCAAGACGGGTGGTAATGGCGAATCGATCCGTGGGCTTGATGTTGAGGATAAGGTTAAGCTCATGGAAACGGTGAAACGCCGGATAGTACCAGTCATTGGATACTGCGTAAACAGCATTGCTAAAAAGATCATCCGGTACCGCCGGTTCCCGGTATTGGGTAGAATTAAAGGAATAACTGACCCAGCCGTCGAGCCGGCGGCCCTCCGTCTTCTTCAGCACAAGATCGAAGCCCCACATCCGCCCCTGCCCGTCAAAATAAAGGTTTTGTGCGGAAGAAGCGCCATTGGTAAACGCATAGCCCCGGTTAAAAACGTAGGTGTAGTAGCCCTCGATATCAATGTTCAGGCCCCCGGCAAGTTCGGCGTTTATTCCCCCCTGGGCGGTAACGGACCGATCAGGCTTTATATCCTGATCGCCGGGAACGTCCTGTATCTGCAGGATCGCCGGCAGATCACCGGCGGAGGAAAAGAGCCCTGCCCCCAGGGAAAGGGACAGGGAACGGAAGGGGCCTCTGTCCCTCAGCAGGTTAAGATCCAGATCGAACCGCGGGGAAAGCGAGAGCCCGCTGCCGGTAGAAAAACTATCGCCCCGGAAGTGATCCAGCCGCAGCCCCAGTTCCGTTTGAAACCGCCGCTCAGGGCTTCCGTAATTCATAAGCAGGTAGCCGGAACTGGCAAGGACGCGGGTTTTTTCAGCCTCCAACCGCTTCCAATAACTTACATAATCGGTAGGGTACGATGTGCCGTAAAAGGAGTTGTACTCCGGGGCGGATAATTCCACCCTGACGGGAAGCTCCGCTTCATTTTTTATATGGGTGTAGATTTCCTGCAGCCCCAGGGCTGCGGCAAAACCCCGGCCCAGGTCCCAGTCAAAATCCACCCGGCCCTGGACATTGATGTTCCGTTCATCAGGAAAAATACCTTCCCCGGCGCCGAAATACGATTCAACCGGAAGGGAAAAATCCCTGCTGCGCAAAACATCGTCAAAGGCCGTTCCCGCCGAATAATAGGTGATGCGGCCCTCTACCTCCGAATGGAAGTAACCGGCTCCCAGACCGGCCTTAAGAACCATGCCGGGCCGGGGATTGTAGTTAAGGGACAGAAGGCCAAAACCCTGGTAGTTGGCCCAGCGTCCCTTAAGTTCCGTGACGCTTAAAGAACCCGCCGGGTCTCCGGCTTCGTCCTTATAATCCGTCCCCGCCCCATCGGCGCCGAAAAAACCCGTAAGTCCCAGTTCCAAACTTTCGGTAAAGCGGTAGGTGGAATGTAAAGCGGCGCTGCGGACATAGGGGGCGGTAGAAACAGACTCTACCGAGCGCAGGGCTTCAATCTCCAGGGCCCCGGAGATCCCCCGGGCCGCCCATAGCACGGGGTCATAATAGCTTAACAGGCCCGTGAATATGAGGCCCCCCCGATCCGCAATCGGGAGGGAAAGCCTGGCCGCGGCCGCGTTGGTGGAAAGGTCCAGTTCAAATTCCCTGCTCCGGGAGGAAGGGCTTGCGAGGGCAATATCCAGAAGTCCCGAAACGGTATAACCGTAACGGGTAGAAAATACCCCGTGGGAAGTCCGGGCGCTTTCCGCCATCCGGGGATCGAAAATCGAAAGGCTCCCCCCCCAGTGGGAGGGTTTTTCGATGTAGAAACCGTTCATGACTGCCATGAGGTTCCCGGACTGCCTTCCCCACATGCCGGGGGTGGTGTTAAAGCGGCCGGGATAGTCAGGTTCGGGGGGCTGCTCAGCCGGACCCGCTGCATTTTCAACTGCATTTTCAATTTCAATAAAAACCGGTTCCCTGGTATGGCGGATCTCCTCTTCCTCCGTATCCCCCAAAGCCAGGCCCCGGCCCGTCATGTCTACATCCTCCGGGGGACGGTTCTCCTCCAGAACCAGTTCCTCTGCTTCCAGGGTTCCGGTAAGCCGGAGTTCCAGGATACATTCATCCGTATCCGGCTCAATGACGACCCGTTCGGATTCATAACCCGGATACGTACCCCGGATTATAACCGTCTGGTCATCGGGCGCCGTCAGTACCACGCTGCCCTCCTGGTCCCCCAGATATGTTTTCCCGTCAAAGGAACGGATCTCCGCGCCTTCCAGCGGAATTCCCAGTTCCTGATCCAGAACGATGATGCGTATATCCCGGGCCTGGAGGCTCAGGGGACACACAGCGCCAAAAAGCACCGCCACCCACAGGAAGAACCGCTGGGATCGGGACTTATACATAAAAGTATGATAGCATGGATACGGGGGAAAGTTAATATCCGGGGCTTTTCCAAAAATCTTTCCCTGTCAGGGAAGTCAAGGAGAAATCATGCTTGAATTAACAACGGACTGCCTGAGAGAAAGAAAAGCGGATTTTGAAAAGGCCGGAATCCGGGTACCGGCCTTCGATGCCGGGACGATCCGCGCCAAGACCCGCGATGCCCCGGTGTGGGTACACTTCGGCTCCGGCAACCTGTTTAAGGGGTACCATGCGGCGCTGGCCCAGCGGCTTATCGAACAGGGTTTAAGCGACCGGGGGATCATCGCCGTAGAACCCTTTGATTATGAGATTATCCACCGGGTTTACGAAGGCTGTAACAACCTGGGCCTGCAGGTGGTAATGAAGGCGGACGGGGAACTGGAAAAACGGCTTATCGCCAGTGTTACCGAAGCCATTGCCGCGGACAGCGCCGATACCGGGGCCTGGGAGCGGCTCAAGACCATTTTCCGCGCCCCCTCCCTCCAGATAGTTTCCCTCTCGATAACGGAAAAGGGCTACGGACTGCGGACCATCGACGGCTCCTTCCGGCCGGAAATTCTTAAAGAATTTGACGCGGGCCCCGCCGCGCCGGTCCACGCCATGCTGAAGCTTACGGCCCTGGTCTGGGAACGGTACCGGGCCGGCGGCCGGGCCGTTGCCCTCCTGAGTACCGATAATTTTTCCCACAACGGGGACCGGTTAAAAGCCGCGGTCCTGACCGCGGCTGCCGAATGGCAGGCCCGGGGCCATGTGGATCGGGGCTTTATCGACTGGCTTTCCTGTGGAGAAAAAGTTTCCTTTCCCCTCAGCATGATCGACAAAATTACCCCCTACCCCTCGGAGCGGGTCCGGGAACAACTCGAAACGATCATCGGCGGCATGGAGATAATCAGGACCGCGAAAAATTCCGTTACCGCCCCCTTCGTGAACACCGAGGAGGCGGAATACCTGGTCATAGAGGATCTGTTCCCCAACGGCAGGCCCCCCCTGGAACAGACCGGGGTCTACTTTACGGACCGGGAAACCGTGGACCGGGTGGAGCGGATGAAGGTCTGCACCTGTCTTAACCCCCTGCATACGGCCCTTGCCATATTCGGCTGCCTGCTGGGCTACAGCTCCATCGCCGCGGAGATGAAGGACCCGGATCTTGCGGCTCTGGCGCGGAAAATCGGCTGTGACGAGGGAATGCCCGTCGTTACCGATCCCCGCATCATCAGGCCCGGGGATTTTATCGAAGAGGTTCTTACCAAGCGGTTCCCCAACCCCAACATCCCCGATACCCCCCAGCGCATCGCCACCGATACCTCACAAAAACTCGGCATCCGTTTTGGGGAGACGATCAAGCTCTACGCCGCCAGGGATGATCTTGATATACAAAAACTTACCCTTATCCCTCTGGTCATCGCCGCCTGGTGCCGTTATCTCCTGGGCATTGACGACGAAGGTAAGCCGTTTGAACCAAGCCCGGACCCCCTGCTGGCCCAGGTCCGGGAGGAATTAAAGGGGCTGCAGCTTGGGGACCCCACGTCGGCGGCGGGCGCGCTGCGGAGTCTCCTTTCGGCCAAAGGAATTTTCGGCTTTGATCTGTACCAACTGGCTCTCGGCGGGCGGATAGAATCCCTCCTGGCCGAATTGCTGGCGGGAACGGGGGCGGTGCGGAAGACCCTCCACAAGTACCTGAGCCAGCGTTAGGCCCTACGTGCGGCCATTGAGGATCACCGCCCGGATGCAGGAGGCCAAAAGGGGGGCCAGAGTCAGGGCTAACAGGGGATAGCCCAGATTGAGATCCTGGCGGAAAAAAGCCCAGTAGACCGTGGCGGCCAGAAAAGGCAGGACCAGGGCGAACAGGCCGGCGAGGATCCGCAGCGGCCAGGGGCTCCACAGGACAATAGTTCCCAGGAAGGGAATTCCCCCGGCAATGGCGGTCCACAGCAGGGGCATCAGCACCAGCAGGATGGGATCGGCCTGGGGCGCCCAGCTTACCGCCCGGAACGCCCCCATGGGGATAATCCAGAGCAGGGCAAAACCGGTAAAGTCCGGGGTCCCGGAATTCAGCCGGAGGACCGTCATCACCAGGTACACGAGGAGGGGAAGCACAACCGGTACGGCGACCAGATCGACACAGCCGGAAAGCCAGCGGGAAAAGCCGAAACCCCCGGGACCGATAAAGGCGCCGTAAAAGAACTGGAAGAGGCCGGCGATACTCCCCAGGAGCAGGGCCCAGACTCCTCCGTACCCGGACTGCCCCGTGGGGCTGATGGATCGCCAAAACAGGTAGAACAGGGGCATCCAGAGCAGGCAAAACAGACTCATACCGTCAAAATACCACGGGACGCCGTGATTCTCAAGGATCAGACGGCAGGCCCCGGTAATGCCCGAAGCCCCGAATAAATGCCTGCAGCCGTATAGACAAGATCGTTATCACTCTGATATAGTAACCATAACTGTCCCCTGCCCCGTGGGGGCGGAGGAGGCCAGTTGTCGGAAAAGGATTTAAGGATAAACGAACAGATCCGGGTGCGGGAGGTACGCCTGATCCGGGATGAGGGTGAACAGCAGGGGATTATCAGTACCCTGGAAGCCCTCGGAATTGCCAAAAGTCTGGGGCTTGATCTGGTGGAAGTGGCCCCCCAGGCCAATCCGCCGGTGGTCAAGATTCTGGATTACGGCAAATTCAAATTCGAGAATGAGAAAAAAGTTCGGGATTCTAAAAAAAAGCAGAAGTTGCTGAAGCTTAAAGAAATCCGGATGCAGCCAAAGATTGACGAACACGACTTGGATTTTAAGTCCAAGCATGTCCGCGAATTTTTGGGAGAAGGCAACAAGGTCAAGGTAACGGTCCGTTTCCGGGGTCGTGAGCTTGCCCACACGGAATTGGGCCTGGAAGTCCTTAAGGATGTCCTTGCCCGGGTGGAAGGGGACTATGTGATGGATAAGGCTCCGGCTATGGAAGGGCGGTTCATGTCCATGGTGTTAAGCCCCAAAGCCAAAAAATAAGAAACGGAGCGGTATATGCCCAAGATGAAGACAAAGAAAAGCGCTGCCAAGCGCTACTCTTTTACGGGGACCGGCAGGGTCAAGTACAAGAAACAGAACCTCCGGCATATCCTTACCAAAAAATCCGCCAAACGGAAACGAAAACTCCGTCATGGCGGTATCCTGTCGAGTGATAATGTGGCCGTCATCAAAAAGCGGCTGTTGCCTTACGGTTAACATCGTTGACCCTGTCAGCATAAGGAGAAGAATATGCCTAGAGCGGTAGATGGCGCCAAACGGAAGAACCATCGCAAGAAGATTCTCAAGCAGGCCAAAGGTTATTGGGGCCGCAGACATTCTAACTATAAAACAGCGAAAGACGCCGTTACCAAGGGTCTTTCCTATGCCTACCGGGACCGGCGGGACCGGAAGGGCGACTTCCGGCGGATATGGATCATCAGAATCAACGCCGCCTGCCGGGCGGAGGGGATTACCTATTCCCGGCTGGTGAATGGTCTTTTGAAAGCGGGGGTTAAGATCGACCGGAAAGCCCTGGCCTATCTGGCGGTGCAGGACACGACGGCCTTCAAGGCCATCGTCGGAAAGGCAAAAACAGCCGCCGTATCCGGTTAAACGGCCGGCGCCCGTGGGGAGCATACGATGATTACCCTTGATCAGGTCAAACTTCTGGAAGCGAAGGTGGTCCGGGCCGTTGAATATGTGGAACGGATTTCCCGGGAGAAGTCCCAATTGGAGGGAAAGCTCGATTCCTATCAAAAGCGGATCGGCGAGATGGAGGTTCTGATCCAAAAGTTCAAGGAGGATCAGGGCCGCATCGAGGAGGGAATCCTCTCCGCCCTGGACCGGCTGAACCGCTTTGAGGATAGCATCGAAAAGAGCATCGGCCCGCTGGTTTCCGAGGCAGAATCCAAACCGGCCGGCCGATCGGCCGGCGGTGCGGCGGGGCAGAAAAAAGAAAGCCCGGCCCCGGATCCGGTTTCGGCCCCAAACCCGGCCGCGGGCCCCGCGGTAACGGCAAAATCCGCGGTGGTTTCACAACCTGGTCCGGCGCTTACGGAAACAGCGGCGGAGCAAATGGCTGAATCCCCGGATACGGAGACGATAGAAAAACTGGAACCCGACACCGGAGAAGATGCGGAGGAGATTCCCTTTGAGGACGAATCCTCCCAGGACAGCCCGGCCGCCGGGGAACTCGATATTTTTTAGCCGGCCATGCCCCAAAACGATCTGCATGTGGAAGTCCTTGGAGCTTCCTTTACCATAACCGCAGACGAGGAAAGGTCCTATCTGGAAGAACTTCTGGAGGACTACTACCTTAAGGTACGGAACATGCAGCGATCCACCGGCCTGAAGGATCCCCTCAAGATCGCCATTCTGACCGGCTATACGCTCTGTGACGAACTCTACAAGGCCCGGCACAACCATAATGCCGCGGAAGAGGAAGAGACCTTGCAGCGTACCCTGAACCTTTTTGCCCGGCTCGACGAGGCCCTGGAAAAGGACCAGCCTGTCCAGGCCCTGTACCCCCTTGAAAACCCGGTAAAACACTACGAATGGGGTTCCCCCTCCTGGATACCCCAGTTGCTGCGCCGTGAAAACCCCGGGGACGAACCTTGGGCGGAACTCTGGATGGGAGTACATCCTGCCGCCCCTTCTATGCTGAAAAACCAGGCCAAAAAGAGTCTGGCGCAGCTTATCGCCGCCGATCCTCCCCGCTATGTGGGAAAAGAGGGGGCCGCGAATTTCGGCGGCCTCCCCTTCCTGTTCAAGCTCCTTGCCGCGGCCCGGCCCCTTTCCATCCAGGCCCACCCCAGCAGGGAACAGGCCCGGCAGGGCTGGCAGCGGGAAAATGAACTGGGCCTGGCTCCGGACGCCCCGGATCGGAATTACCGGGACAACAACCACAAGCCGGAGATCCTCTGCGCCCTCAGTCCCTTTACCGCCCTCTGCGGGTTCCGCCATCCCCAGGACATTGATTTTCTTATTTTTACCTGTTTTGCCGC
>JAISFT010000155.1 GCA_031263435.1 Treponema sp.
AATATGATATATCATATTATACCATAATATTATATGAATATCGCAATAATTAAGTTGACATTAGCCCAAAACAGCGGTATAAAAAAGTAAGTTTGCCGGGTTTTTTATTTTACGCTACAAGCTGCTTTCAAAACTCTGTCGACGTTTAAAAATTCCATGTGTTTTGGTCATATACGGATGTATGTCCGTAAAATAAATCTCAGGAGGAATTGTTATGAAAAAATGGTTGATTGTATGCGCCCTATTTTTAACCGGCGCCGCAATAGCTTTCGCGGGAGGCCGGCAGGGCAGCTCAGGCTCGTCATCTGCGACTGTTACCATCCCCACTTCCACGCGAAACTCAACGCCGGAACTTCCGCCGAATCTGTACGCACCGGAGAAGAAGATCATCAAATTTGACAGCCCCGTTGTAATCAACGTTGGTCATCAGATCGATCCCAGCGACGATACCCTGCCCGATGGCGACACGGTCGAAAACAACCAGTGGACCCGCTTCCTGGGGCAGGCATCGAATATCGTCATCAAGACGGCGTGGACTGCGGCGATCGGTAGCGACTACGACCAGAGAATCTCTATGGCCATTGCCAGCAACACCCTGCCCGATGCGGTTGTTGCCTCGTCGCGGAACCAGTTCGTCAAGGCATACCAGGCCGGCGAATTAATGGACATTACCAGTATCTTTGATGAGAATGCCGGCGCGTTCCTCAAGGGGAAGGCGGCCATGGAAAACGGCACGTATATCGCCCAGGCCCAGTTCAACGGCAAACTCTGGGCCATCCCCAGCGCCACCGTTACCACCGACGGCGTGAACCTGGTTATCATCCGCCAGGACTGGCTTAACAGGCTGGGTCTGCCCGCTCCCAGGACTCTTGAAGATGTCGAGAGGGCGGCCAGGGCGTTTT
Organism: Treponema sp.; assembly: GCA_031263435.1. Next base: position 903 of record JAISFT010000155.1, read on the forward strand.
TGGACGCCGGTTTCTGTAGAATTGGTATCGCCAGCCCCGACAGGCGGGCCCGGTTCTACTGTACCTTCCTGGAATCGTCGAACAACCCCTATGGCTTCGATCCCGTATTCCAGGCCCTGGGTGCAAATCCGGGATATTGGACCAAAGATGCTTCGGGCAGGGTGGTTTACGGCTCCATTTTGCCGGAAATGAAGACCTCTCTTGCTTTCCTGAACGATTGGTACCGAAAAGGCCTTTTGGACCCGGAAATGGGCGTCCGCGCCGTATCCGACGAAGTCATCAGCGCCAATGCCACCGGCATCTTCTTTGGTCCCTGGTGGGCCATGGCCTACGGCAATATGTCGTCCCTTACCAACGATCCCACGGCGGACTGGCAGTTCTACCCGATTTACAACAGCCAGGGCGAGTGGGTTTCCCGTATGAAGGAATTCGGCAATCAGTACATCATGATCAGCAAAAACGCCTCCCCCGATGTGGCGAAAGCAGTAATCGTAACCCAGAATATCTGGCATGCCAGCGATGCGGTCTTTGATACCAGAATCGACGAAACCTACTGGCAGCCCCTCCGTATGCCTATTGCCAACATGATCGAGACCGAACTTGAATACCAGGCGTACTTCCAACTGCTGAACGGGGAGAAAGATCGGGAAGCGTTTAATATACCTTCTGATCCCGCTTCTTGGAACGTGTATCGGAACTCTGCACCGGGCAGGCTGCTCGACACGCTGAAAAACTGGACAAGGGGTACAAGGCCGGGAACGGTCCTGCCGATTTCCGATTTTGACCAGTCCAACAACGATTTCCAAAGAGCCTATGCGATCCTTACCGGCGACCGGGTGTATTCAACCCAAAGGCCGGACCGGGAAATCTACAGCGCTATCTATGGTATGACCGATGGCATGCAGCGCAGATGGTCAAATCTTTGGGCCCTTGAACAGGCGATGGTTTCAAATATCATTACCGGCAAACAACCGCTCAGTTACTTTGACCAATTCGTAGCCCAGTGGAAGGCCGAAGGCGGCGATGAAATTACCGCCGAGGTACAGAGCCTTACAAACAACTAATGTACCGGCGTGCCGGGGTATCCATCCCGGCACGTTTTTATTTCCCCAACAATTAAGCCAATGAAGGGCAGGCAGGTGAAACCGATAAAACCGCAGGTTCATTATAATATAATGGTATTGCCGGGTATTTTATGGCTGGTATTGTTCAGCATTGTACCCATGGCCGGTATCATCATGGCGTTTCAGGATTTTAACCCCGGCCTGGGGTGGTTCCATTCACGGTGGACCGGCCTTGAAAATATACAATACCTGTTCTCCATTCGGGAAAGCCGTAACGTCATCCGCAATACCTTTATCATAGCGGGGGGCAAGATAATCCTTAACCTGATAATCCCCCTGGCCTTCGCTCTGCTGTTAAACGAAGCCGGGAACATGCGGTTCAAAAGAATATCCCAGACCATCGTATATCTGCCCCACTTTATTTCCTGGGTGGTACTGGCCAGTATTTTATTAAGCATGTTCGGCTTTGACGGCGTGGTGAATGTCGTCGCACGCCTGTTTGGGCGGGAGCCGGAGGTGTTCATGCGGGACGGCATCTTTGCGCGAAACATGATCATCTTTTCGGATGTATGGAAGGAATTCGGCTACAACGCGGTTATTTATCTGGCGGCCTTAACGGGCATTAACCCGGAACTGTACGAAGCCGCCGCCATAGACGGGGCGGGCCGCTGGAAATCGACCCTGACTATTACGCTGCCGGGATTGCAAAGTACCATCGTCCTTTTGGCGGTGCTGGCCCTTGGGAATGTGCTAAACGCGGGCTTTGACCAGGTGTTCAACCTGTACAGCCCCACGGTCTACCAAACAACGGATATTCTGGATACCTGGGTTTACCGCATGGCCTTTGTCAACATGGATTTTGCCCTGGCCACCGCAGCGGGTTTGTTCAAGTCCATGGTCAGTTTTGTGATGATTGTCGTTTCCTATACACTGGCATACAAGCTGGCGGATTACCGCATTTTTTAGGAGGCTCCCGTGGTATTGAACCGGTCCACCGGATCAAAAATATTCAGCGTAATTAATTATGCGATTCTGGGGCTTCTCACGGTGAGCTGCCTTTACCCGCTGTGGTATACCCTTTGTGTGTCCATCTCCCAAAAAGCCGCGGTCAATGCCGGCATGGTAACGATCTGGCCGATAGGCGCAAACCTTACGTCCTACAGACAAATCATGAAGGATACGCTTTTTCTAAACTCCTTCTGGGTTTCGATCCAGCGGACTGTACTGGGTACCGTTATCACCCTTCTTGTCCTTGTCATGATGGCATACCCGATTTCCAAACCGAAGCGGGAGTACCGTCACCGCAACCGCATCATGTGGCTGGTTATCTTCTGCATGGTATTCAACGGCGGCGTTGTTCCGTGGTTTATCACGATGCAGCGCTACGGCCTTTTGAACAATGTGATAGGATTGGTGCTGGCCGGCAGCCTGCCGGTGTTCAACCTGCTGTTAATTATGAACTTTTTCCGCAGCCTGCCCAGGGATCTGGAAGAGGCGGCCATAATCGACGGTGCCAACCCGTGGGTCATCCTGTTCAGGGTAGTCGTCCCCTGCTCGGTGCCGGTGTTGGCCACCATTGCCCTGTTTACCAGCGTATACCACTGGAACGAGTTTTTTCAGGGACTGGTGCTTTCTACCGGACAGCAACACTATCCCCTGCAGACTTACATTCAACAGATGGTAGTAACGATACCCTCGGGACAAATGACGCCGGACATGATGATGAAGCTGGAACGCCTGTCGAATAAATCCCTGGATGCGGCAAAGGTGTTTATCGCCATGGTGCCGATGCTCTGCGTCTACCCCTTCCTTCAGCGCTACTTTATCACCGGTATAATGCTCGGCGCAATGAAAGAATAGCGTTTACCCCGGGGACGGCTCTTTCTTTCTACCCCTCTTTGTGGTATATTAGTATCATCGAATGATTTATAGGAGAAACCCATGTTTGAGGAACAGGTAAAGAGCGCCCTTGATAATGTACGTCCCTCCCTGCAGGCGGACGGCGGAGATGTGGAATTTGTTTCGGTCGCCGATGACGGCACCGTATCCGTTAAACTGACCGGCGCCTGCGGCGGCTGTCCCATGGCCCAGATGACCCTGAAAATGGGCATCGAGAACTATCTTAAAAAAGAGGTCCCCCAGGTTACCGCGGTAGTCGGAGTCTGACAGACACATGCCCCAAAAAAACAGCCCCGTCCCTTCGGATTCGGATTCCGGGGGCGGGGCTGCTCTTTTGGATAGAGCGGATATGGCGGCGGCGCAGAAAAGAAAAAAACGGTTTCGCTCTTGGTTTGGCAAAGCGGCCGCCGCCGCGGTGCTGATGCTGGCCCTTTTCCTGGGCTGGAATGTCGTTTTTCTGGATATCCTGTCCGCCATCCCCTTTTCCCGGGCCTATGCCGGCCGGGATGGACGGCTTTTTCATATTTTTCTTACCGCCGATGACAAGTACCGCCTGTGGACCCCGCTGGCGGACTTCCCCCCGGCCTTGGTGGAGGCGGTTCTGCTTCAGGAGGACCGGTATTTCTACGGCCACCGGGGCATAAACCCCGCGGCGATGTTCCGCGCCGGCTGGGAGACCTACATCAAAAAAAGCCGCCGTATGGGCGCCTCTACCATTACCATGCAGCTTGCCCGGCTCCGCTACGGCCTCTATACCCGGAACCTGGGGGGGAAGATCCACCAGAGTCTCCGGGCGATCTTTTTGGAGATCTGCCTTTCCAAACAGGAGATCCTGGAGGCCTACCTAAACCTGGCCCCGCTGGGGGGCAATATCGAAGGCTTTGGGGCGGCCTCCTGGTACTACTTCAACAAGAGTCCCGGGGAACTTACGATGGGGGAGATACTTATGCTGGCGGTGATTCCCCAAAACCCCGGCCGCCGGGCTCCCCTTGTATCTTCGGAGAGCAGGGCGCTGCCGGAACTTATGGAAGCCCGCCTTATCCTCTACGAATCCTGGGTTGCCCTTCACCCGGAAGATTCGGTGTTCCGCGCGGAGATGGAAATGCCCCCATACCTGGCGAGGCGCTTCCCCCGCCGGGCCCCGCACCTGGCCGAATACCTCAATGTAAGATACGGGGAACCGGGGCAGGGCACGGAACGGCAAACCGCCGGGAACCGGAAGCCCGGTCCTGAAACCGGGGGTACATTCTTAACCACGCTTAACCTGAATTTTCAGAACATTCTGGAACGGGAACTGGAAGCCTACCTGGTACGAAACAGGGGCTGGGGCATCAGGAACGGCAGCATCCTGCTCCTGGACTGGACCAGCATGGAAGTTCTGGCGGCTGTGGGCTCCGCGGACTATGCCGATGACGAGATTCAGGGCCAGGTAAATGGCTTTGCCAGCAAACGTTCCCCCGGCTCCACGCTTAAACCTTTTGTTTACGCTTTGGCAATGGAACAGGGGCTTATCCACCCGGAAACCATGCTGAAGGACAGCCCCAGGGGTTTCAGCGAATACACGCCGGATAACTACCAGGGGGGCTTTAAGGGTCCGGTAAAAGCCTGGTTTGCCCTGGTGGACAGCCGAAACATCCCCGCGGTCCAGCTTGCCGGCAGCATCCACAACCCGGATCTTCACGATTTTCTGGTAAAGGCCGGCATTACGGGGCTTAAGGAAAAAACCCATTACGGCCTTTCGGCAGTCCTGGGGACAACGGACCTGACTATGCTGGAACTTGCCGGCCTTTACGCTGCCCTGCCCAATAACGGAACTCTCAGGGCCCCGCATTTCCTTCTCAATGAGACCGGAGCGGAACCGGGGGAGGCCGGCCGAATCCTCAGCCCCCAGGCGGCGGCTGTTACGCTGGACATGCTCAAACGGAACCCCGCCCCCGACGACACCCGTTATGGGGCGGGCCGTTCCTTCCCGGTGGCCTACAAGACCGGCACTTCAATCGGTTTTAAGGATGCCTGGTCAATTGCCGTCTTTGACCGCTATGTTCTGGCCGTATGGCTGGGCAATTTTTCCGGGGAGGGGAATTCCGCCTTTATCGGCCGCCTTACCGCCACCCCCCTGCAGTTCCGCATCATCGACGCCCTTATCGCGGGAATCCCCGCGGACGGCTTCCTTCCGCCCCGCCCCATGCCAGAGGGGCTTGCCCAGGTCTCCGTCTGCGCCGTCTCCGGGGACATTCCCAACGAAGACTGCCCCCAGGTTCTTGACACATGGTTCATCCCCGGCGTCAGTCCTATACACCGCTGCCGTATCCACCGGCGGGTATACATTGATACCCGGACCGGCTACCGCACCGATGAGACCGCCGAATCTTATATCACGAGCGAAGTCCGGGAATTCTGGCCCACCGACTTACTGGAAATCTTTGCCCAGGCCGGGCTGCCGCGTTTTCTGCCCCCCCCCTATCCGCCCAAAACAACGGCGTCCCCCGGAGAACCGGGAAATTCAGGGGGATCGGGAAATTCCGGAGAACCGGAAGACACCGCTGTGGGGGGGACCCTCTCCCGGCCGGCGGAAACCGCGGGTTTCCCCCCTTCGATCATCTCCCCCCTCAGCAACACAACCTACATCCTGCGGCCCCAGGACGATCGGCGCAACCGCATTGTCCTCCTTGCCGAAGCGGACCAGGATTCCGGCGATATTTTCTGGTTTGCCAATACCCTCTTTTTAGGACGGGCCAAACCCTATGAACGATTCCTCTGGCAGGGTGAACCCGGCCTTTGGGATATTGCGGCGGTGGATTCCCGGGGCCGCTCCGCGGGACTCCGGGTCAGCATTGAATGGGAACCGCGGTAGATCCTGCCGGAATCGAATCACCGCCCGGCGGATCCAAACATTTCAGCAGCCATTCTGTTAGCAGCCGTTCTGTTAGCAGTCGTTCATCTCCTCCAGCGTTTGCCGCAGAATCCCCTGCAGCATATCCAGAGGGGGCTCCCGGATAAACCCAAGCCGTTTCATTTCGCCGGCCAGGGAGCGGGCGGCGGCAATATCGGCGCGGGCCTGGCTGTAAACATCGTCCCAACTGCGGTTAAGCCGGGCCAGCCCCTCATCCCGGGCCGCCACAGCCACATCCGCGGCTTCCCTGGCAAAGACATCGGTCTCCTCAGCCGTAGCAATGATATTGTCCGGGGAAATGCCCCGGTCCGCGGTAAAATCCGCAATGGAGTGGGCGCAGCGAATCGCCATAGTATCGCTTATTTTCCTGGCCCGTACCGCAAGCACCCCCTTTAGAATACCGGGGAAACAGATCGAGTTATTCACCTGGTTGGGAAAATCCCCCCGGCCGGTAGCCACAATGTAGGCCCCCTCCTCCCTGGCGGCATAGGGCCAGATCTCCGGCACCGGATTGGCGCAGGCAAAGACAATGGCCCCGGGGGCCATGGAACGGACCCATTCCCGCTTAACGGTATCCGGGCCCGGAGACGAAAGGGCGATCAGCACATCCGCCCCCTTTATAGCCTCGGCAACAGAACTGATACGGCCCGGATTGGTCCTTTCGCAGAGTTCCCACTTACGGTAGGCCCCCGCGTTGACCCGCAGATCCTCACGGCCCAGGTGGAGCCCCCCCTTGTTGTCGAAGACCGTCAGGTTCTCACCCCGGCCCCCGTCGGCCAGGATAAAACGGGCGATGGTGCTGTTGGAGGCCCCTGCCCCCAGCAGCACCATCTTTGCCTTGTCCATCGGTTTACCCGCCAGCTTAAGGGCGTTGATCAGGGCCGCCAGCGTAACGCAGGCAGTACCCTGGGCATCATCGTGCCAGACCGGAATATCACAAGATTCCCGCAGCTCGTCCAGCACCCGGAAACAGTTCGGCTGGCTTATATCCTCCAGATTAATAGCCCCAAAAGAATGTTGAACCATCTTCACAAAATCGATCAGTTTTTCCGGATCGTTTTTTCCGTCCCGGCGCCGGGAATCCACACAGAGGGGAACCGCGTCAATCCCCCCAAGGTACTTCATAAGCAGGGCCTTGCCCTCCATCACCCCCAGACCGCCGGAGGGCCCGCAGTCCCCATCCCCCAGAACCCTGGTGGAATCGGAGACCACCGCCACCATGTTTCCCCTGCCGGTAAGCTCAAACGAAGCGTCCCCGTCTTCCCGGATAGTAGTGGAAATTTTTGAAACCCCCGGAGTGTACCACAGATTAAACCAGTTAAGACTGTAGATACCGCAGCGGGGCAGAATCTGAATTTTCCCCCCGTAGTAACGGTGCAGGGCCAGGGAAAGATTCTTAAAAAACGCCGTCTTTGCCCGGGCAATTTTCTCCGGCCCGAATTCCGCGGGAAAAAGGCCCTCAAGATTATCAAGACTCAGATCGTTAAAACTCAGATCGTCAAAAGGCATAATCCCTCCGGGGTGTGTAGTATCTTTGCATGTACAGCTTGCATGTACAGCTTTGCAGCAGCGCGCCCTTACAGCCTAACGCCCATGACAGTGCTTGTATTTTTTACCGGAACCGCAGGGACAGGGATCGTTGCGCCCCACCTTCGGGCTTGAACGGACCACCGTAACCGGCGCCACCGTGCCATCCTCGTACATCCACCGCCCGTCCTGCTTCTTAAAATGGGCCTGCTCGCGGTGCAGATCCTTAAGCCCCTTCCGTTCATAGGAAGCCTCAAACTCGACCGTCCCCTCCGTGTCATCGGGACCACCCTTCTCTACCGAAAGGACCTTAAGCCCCAGCCATGTCGACTGCTCGCTCCAGGCGCTGGTCTCCCGGCGGTCAATATCCGTCTTCCCGTTGGGCATACAGGTATTGATAATGTAATCAATCTCGTGAACCGCATAGGCAGTATAACGACTGCGCATCAGTGCCTCGGCCGTAGGCGGATTCTTCGCCCCGGAGATATACGGCCCGCAGCACTCCTCGTAAGAAAGCCCCGAAAGGCAAGGACAGGTACTCATCTCATAGTTTCCTTTACTGTTTCATATTCAAAATCCTTTTCCCTCCTCTGTCAATGCGCCAGGCGACATGCGCCAGCCGTCAGTCATGTCGCCAGGTGTCAGTCACCATTTTAGAAGGGGGGGCCCGCTACCACGGCCAATCCGCCCGTAGCCGGGCTCAAGGGCATTCGCCCTTGAGCTTCCGCTTTTCCTCTGGCCCCCCCTTGGCTCCATAAAAACCCTTGCTTTTTCTCCTTTATGGAGTATTGTGGCAAACGGTTTTGGGGTTTTGCCTCAATACTCCGCAAACTAAAAACCCGCCAGGGTTTTTAGTTCCGCCAACCCCCCAAACCGTTCTTCCCCCTCGCGGAGCAGTATCACTTGCCAAACCGGGCGATTGGTTGTACCGTAATTATGAAGAGTTCGTCCGTAAGGAGGATTTTCAATGATAAAAATATTGACGGTTCATACCTCCGAGATTGACGATACGGATACCGCAACCCGGGAGATTCAGGAACAACTACAAAACCAGGGCGGCCTCTTGAAAAACACGGTAGGACTTCTGTTCTGTTACCTGGATTTTATCAACGCGGGAACGGTGGAGGCAGTCTGCAAAACCCTACCTTTTAATACCCTGGGATGTACCACTCTGGGAGCGGCAATGCCGGACGCAATGGGCGATATCATCCTTACCCTGACGGTTCTTACCAGCGACGATGTTGAATTCCATACCGGCCTTTCCGAGCCCCTGACGGAGGAAGAAGAAGATCGGGTTGTCAAAGTATACCGGGAAACAGCGGCGGCGCCGCAAACCCCGCTGTCGCTGATTCTGATTATTACTCCTTCGCTGTACAATCTGGCGGGGGATATGGTGGTCAACCTGCTGGATCGGGAATCCCGAGGGGTTCCCATTTTCGGCACCGGCGCCCTTGACGCGGACACAAAAATAAGGACTCCAAAAACCATATATGGGGGAAATGCCTATTCCGACAGGATGCCGATCCTGCTCTTTTCAGGAAACCTGGCGCCCCGGTTTTTTGTTGATTCTGTCTGGGATCATAATGTCCACAGTCAAAAGGCCCTCGTTACTGCGGCGGAGGGAAACCGGATGATCACCGTGAACAACATACCCGCGGCGGAATACATGAAAGAAATCGGCCTTATCACCGAAAAAAGGCTGGATCTGCTTTTCGTATTCCCCCTTGCCATATACCCGGATCAAAGCGCCCTGCCGAATCTTTTTATCATATATACCATCAACAATGACGGCAGCCTCACCTGCAGCGCCAACATACCCAAAGGATCTCTTGTGCATATCGGGACCCCGGGCTCCGGCGAAGTTATTAACAGCGCAAAAAATATCACCAATGCCGCAAAAAATGCCCCGGGGGAAGCGGCGCTGATCTTTTCCTGTTTCAGCCGCAGCGTAATTCTGTCAAATCCCCAGGACGAAATGGAAACAATTCGGGAAGAATTAAAAGATTCAACCTTTCCCTATGTGTTCATCTATTCGGGAGGAGAAATTTGTCCTGTTTATAATGAGAAAAAAACCGCGGTCAAACAATCCCACAATAACCCATTTGTTTCTTGTTGGTTGGCCCCCCCCCCCCCCCCCCCCCGATAGGAATACTAGGATATGTCCATAGTGTTACCCTGGTTTTCTTTTATAACAACGAAGGGTATAAAGAAAAAAGAAAAGGGTTAAAATATGATACAAGTTCTTACTTCCTTTACTTTGGAAATAGACGATCCCCGGATCGCGGCGGCAGAGATTCTGGAGCAGTTGGATCCCGAACACACTCTGCTCAAAAATTCCGCAGGTCTTCTTTTTTGTTCCCTGGATTTTGTTTTATCCGGCGCCGCGGAAGCGGTCTGCAAGGCCCTGCCCTTTGAGGTAATCGGTTCTACCACACAGGGCATTGCCGTGCCCGGCGCCATGGACGAAAACATGCTGGCGGTAATGGTATTGACCAGCGATGAGGTCTCCTTCAATGTGGGGGTCTCCGATCCTCTCGGTACGGATGGAGAAAACCGGGTTGGGGAACTGTACAAACGCCTGTCCGGAGACCGGAAATTTTCTCCGTCCCTAATGCTGATCTGTCATGCCAATCCCGACTGTTTTCCCGGAGACAAGACGGTGGAGATTCTTGACCGCATATCCGGAGGAGTACCTCTCTTTGGAATCAATGCCCTTAACGAAACCTTGAGCAACCGGATACCGTATATAGAGGAGAACGGCAGCCTTTACTGCGGCAGTGCCATTGCCAAAGGAGCCGTGTTGAAACTTGTCAGCCAGATACAGGAAGAAGTGCTGCACGACTCGGAGCATCTGGCCGAATTGATCAAGAAAGAGGACTGCAAAAAGAATCATTTAATTTTTTCCTGTTTCGGCAGAAGTGCACCCCTTGTGGATCT
>JAISFT010000300.1 GCA_031263435.1 Treponema sp.
ACCGAAGGCAAAGTTTGGAACAGCGAAAACCACCTTTACCATATGGAAATAATTAAGCGTTACATGACGGGAACCGATCCCCTGTTCATCGCCACCAGCCATATCGCCGTTAACCTGAACGATGAAGACGCCCTTGCCGCCGCGACAGACTGGTGGCTCCGCCTTACCGGTTCCGGCGGGGAGGGCATGGTGGTAAAGCCCCTGGACTTTATCGCCCGTCATGGGGCGGAACTACTCCAGCCCGCGGTCAAATGCCGGGGCAGGGAATACCTTAGGATCATCTACGGCCCCGAATATGCCGCCCCCGAAAGACTGGAACGCCTGCGAAGCCGTTCCCTGGCAAAAAAACGCCGCCTTGCCCTGGCCGAGTTTGCCCTGGGCATGGAATCCCTGGAGCGTTTTGTCAGAAGGGAACCCTTTCACCGCCTTCACGAATGTGTGTTCGCCGTTCTGGCCCTGGAAAATGAGACGGTGGACCCCCGGTTGTAGGCCGGCTAAACGTTCGCTAGGCAGAATAGAGCAATGGGCGCATCAGTGGGTCTGTGCTGTAAGGAAATGATTGTACACATCTCCACGCGGAGGTGGGCGCATCAGTGGGCCTGTGCTGTAGGAAAGGGTTATACAGCATTGTTATATGGGCGCATCATCCCCTGTGGGTCTGTGCTGTAAGGAAATGATTGTACGCATCTCCATACGGAGATGGGCGCATCAGGTCTTTCAGACCTGTGTTGTAAGGAATGGGTTATATGCATCGCCATTCGGCGCTGGGCGCATCCCCGCCTGCGGCGGGGACCGGGCTTTGCGGGGCTCCGCTACGCTCCGGCCTCCTCGGACTGCCCCTTCGGGTCAGTCCTGCGGTGGCTGCTAAGTCCGCCTGCGGCGGCCACGCACCCCTCCAATCCCTTTCGCGTTTCGGCTGTCGCGTTTTTCTCTAAAAAACCCCCAAAGTCAGGCCCGCTAAATTTCCTTGAAGAATATCAGTTCATAGGGATCGTCAAGGTATTTTATGCCACCAATTTCCGTATAGCCCATTTTCCGGTAGAAATGCTGCGCATCCTCATTTGACTGGGTAGAGGTCAGCACATTTTTGTATCCCCGCTGTTTCATCTCCTCCTCCCAGTGGTTAAGCAGTTTCTTTCCTATTCCTCTTTTCCGGCGTCCCTCGACCACAAATATTTTATTCATGAACGGCACATTATCCCAGAACAAATTATACCTAAGCCAGCCCAGCAGGGTATTATCTTCCTGGGCCACATACACCTCTTTGTTTGCTATTTTATTTTGCAGCGTCTTGTCCGCGATATGCCGTTCATGATCTTTTATCCAGCCGTAATCGCCCATTTCGGCATAGCGGAGTATCATTATTATTTCCGTCTTTTCCAGCGGATGTAGACCTGCCGGCCCGTGCCGTTCTCCTGGGGCCGCTCCTCGGTCTCAAACTGGTTCAAGGCGCGGAAAATATCCCCAAGTTTTCTAAAACCATAATTCCGGGGATCAAAGTCCGCGGAGCGCAGCGTTATTTTCTGTCCCACCGCCCCCAGATAGGCCCAACCCGATTCATCGGCCAGATCGTCCACCACATCGTGCAGCAGCTTAAGGAGCCGCCGGTCAGGTTTAAATTCCTTCCGCAGCCGGGAAGCGGGCTTATTGTCGTCCTCCTCCGGCTCCTCCTGGTTATCCCGCAGTATTTCCGTGTAAATAAATTTATCGCAGACCGAAACAAAGGCCCGGGGGGTCTTTTTTTCCCCAAAGCCGTAGACCGTGCGGCCGCTTTCCCGCAGCCGGGCCGCCAGGCGGGTAAAATCCGAATCGCTGGAAACAATGCAGAACCCGTCCAGTTTTTCGCTGTAAAGCAAGTCCATGGCATCGATGATCATGGCGGAGTCGGTGGCATTCTTTCCGGTAGTGTAGGAAAACTGCTGTATCGGCTGTATCGCGTATTCCAGCAGCCTGTCCTTCCAGGACCGCAGATGGGTGCTGGTCCAGTCGCCGTAGATCCGCTTAACGCTGGCCACCCCGTACTTGGCAACCTCGTCCAGAAGCCCCTCAATAATCGACGCCTGGGTATTATCCGCATCGATAAGAACCGCCAGCTTGGCCTGGCTTAACTCCGCCTGCTGGCCGGCGCTTGAAAATGGCAACAACGGCATATCTTACTCCTGTTACATCTAAAGTTGTTTGCCAGGCGAAGCCTGGCCTTCAAAACCGGGGTCTTAAAAGAACCTCAGCTAATTGCGTCTGTCCACAATGCCGGTTACATTACGGACAAAACCCCGGCGGATGTCCTACGCCTCAAAAATTGATTTTTTTACCCGCCGCAAAAAACTTATCTTTCCCAAGGGAATACGGACAGTGTTTCCGGGAGTATGAGCAGCGCCGGGAACACGATGGGGCGGCGCGTCCTCGATCACCAGGATACTCTCCCCCCCGGATTTTTCCAGGGCCAGGGGAAAATTCAGGACCCGCTGCTCCCTGCCCCCGCCCTCCGGCGGAGACCATACCACCTCAAGAAGAGAATGGGAGCTGATAGCCTGCCGGGCGATAGAAGCCTTCCCCACATAATCAAGGCCCCGGGCTTCAAGTTTTTCGGGCCGCACCGAACCGGGGTTAAGCTGGGACTCCGCAAGCACCTGCCGCCGCTCTATCCGGGCGGCCAATTCGTTCCGCTCGGGAGGGGAAAGGGTGCGGCCGGTCAAAGCTTCGCGGAACCGGGCTTTTAGGGCTTCCGCCGCATTGCCGGTTCCCGCCCCGGACAAGGCCGGACCCTCCGGCGCCTGCTCCGAAAGGGCGGAGACCCTATTCCACATCATAGCAGAGCCTTCGGCCTCCTGATACCCCGGACGCCGTTTCCCCAGGGGTGGAAAAGCGGCATGGCTTCCCTCCTCCCGGGCATGTACGGCCAGGGGAGTTGAAGCGCCAGGAGAACCGGCGGAATTCTTGTCCCCGGATTTGTCCCCGAAAACCAGGGCCCCCAATCCCCGGTTCCCGCTAAAACGGGTAAAAATGTCCACCCCCGCCTGCCGCAGGGCCTCCGCCACCCCCTGCCCCGAAGCAAGAAAGTAGAGACCCGGGGCAAGTTCCCGTTGAATCAGGGCCGCCAGGGCCCCGGTTTCGGCCAGATAGCGCCGTTCCGGAGAAAGGGTCAGGAGGGCCCCCTCAAAAAGGGAAACCTCCCCGCTGCGTTTCTCCCAATCCCGCAGAGTCCAGGCCAGAGAGGCTTCCAGCGGATTCCCCGAAAGCCGGACCAAAAGACCCTCCATATCCGCCGCGCCCAGGCCCCCTTCAAATCCCCGCAGACAGGATTCCCTGGTCAACTCAAAGCGGGAGATCGCCCCGGTTTCCCGCACAGCCGTAAAGGAAGCCAGGGTCAGGACATCGGCAAAGCCGATGCCGGGATACACCAGACAGAACAGCGGGGCGTCTATCACCAGGACAGGGGCCTTTTCGGACTGCTCCCCGGAGGCCGGAGGGCCCCCAAGACTGTAACCCTGGGAAAAACAGCGCAGCAAACCAGCCTGGACCAGCGCCGTCCAGAACGTTTCGGCTCCAGGAGCCCCAGGAACCCCAGGACTCCCCAAATCCCCGGCCCCGGCGGCCGGATTAAAAGCCCCAGAAGCCCCAGAAGCCCCAGAAGCCCCAGAAGCCCCGGAAGTCCCGGAGTCCCCGGAAACCCCCGAAGCTGCGGAAACCCCGGAGACCGCGGGATCCGCAGGAACCGCAAGGCCATGGGGGGCCAAAACGGAAAGACAGGAGTCCGGGCTGTCTTCCTCCCGCTCCAGGATAAACAGGAAACGGCGCAGGGTTTTTACCGGGTACAGCCTGTCCTGTTCAAGGACACCCAAAAACCTGTCGATAAGGCGGGCCAAATGGCGTATCCTGCCCCGGAACAACTGGGGGGCCGGTATCTCCGGCTCCGCCCCCAGGATAAGACCCGCCCCCCAGTAGATCCGCCTACTGCCGGAATCCAAATTCCCAAAGGCTCGGAGCTTATATTCCTCAAAGACCAGAGATTCTCCCTCCACATGGCAAAGCCCCAGGCAGAGAAGACAGCGGAACAGCGCCTCAAGGTCCATGCCCGGAAAGATTCGTCTTCCCGCGTCCAGGACCTTCTTACGGGGCCGGCCTCCAGCTCCAATGACACGTTCCTCCGCGGCAAAAGACAGGAGGGCCCCCAGGGTCCGGTCATCAAAGGGAAAGGCTCCGGCATAGGAATCCACCGTCTTTCCGCCGGGGCCGGCGGGAAGGGAGGGGAGGGAGGGAAAGATCCGGGAAAGGTCCTCCGCGACAGGGCCAAGAACCGGGGCCAGCGCCGGATTCAACCCCAGCCGCAGGGCCGGGCCTTCCCGGTAACGGTAGAGGATAAACCGTTCTTCCAGATTGGGAAGCAGGGTGGAAAGTTCCGGGCCCTCCCCGGCGAAAAACCGTTCCAAATCCCCGGCCTCCGGGTTCCGCAGGGCCGCCACCGCCGCTATTACCAGGGCATCGGCCTCGTCAAGATAGGCGGCTATGTTGCCCTGAATATCCTCCCGGCAAAGAAAGGCCCACAGATCCATAAGAAGATTCTGCTTGTTAAAGGGAGTCTTAATATGACCAAAGGCGCTGCGGAAAAGATCAAAAAAAGTATCGTCCGGCAGGGTCATCATGGCGGATTGCCATTGGTCCCGGTCCCGAAACATAAGTTCCATCTAGGCTGTCCAGTGCTGAATAGAGTATTTATAACCCTGTTCGGCAAGGAACTTTTGCCGGTTACCGGCAAAGTCTTCCTCCACGGTATAGCGGGATACCAGAGTGTAGAACCAGGCGTTCTTTCCCCCCTTGGGCCGCAGAATCCGCCCCAGCCGCTGCGCCTCTTCCTGCCGGGAGCCGAAGGACCCGGAGATCTGCACCGCGCAGGAAGCATCGGGCAGATCAATGGCGAAGTTGGCCACCCGGGACACCACGATCACCCGCAGTTCCCCCCGCTTAAAGGCGGCGTAGATCCGCTCCCGCTCCGGGTTTGCCATCTTCCCGGTAATCAGGGGGGCCTTAAGAAGCCGGGCCATGGATTCCAATTGGGATATGTACTGGCCGATAACAAGAATCTGATCTTCCGGGTGGTTTTCCACCAACTGCCGGGCCGCGTCCTCTTTCCGGGGATTCTCGCTGGCGATACGGTACTTTTCCCGGGGCGGAGCCACCGCATAGGGTATCTTTAGTTCCTCCGGCAGATCCAGGCGGATCTCCGTGCAGATAGCCTCCGCAATCCAACCCTGAACCTCCAGGTCCTTCCAGGGCACATCACAGCGTTTAGGCCCCACCAGACTAAAAACCGCGTCTTCCGCCCCGTCTTCCCGAATCAGGGTGGCGGTAAGCCCCAGCCGCCGGACCGCCTGAAGTTCCGCGGTAACCCGGAATACCGGCGCTGGAAGCAAATGCACCTCGTCATAGATAATGAGCCCCCAGGGCCGCTCCCGGAACAGGCGGAAATGGGGAAAATCCCCCTCCCGGTCCGGCCGCCAGGTAATGATCTGGTAAGTAGCAATAGTAACCGGGGCCACCGACTTGGAATCCCCGGTGTACTCGGCGATGTCCTCCGGTTCCAGACCGGTCTTATCCAGCAGTTCTTCGATCCACTGATGCACCGCCGCCACATTGGTAGTAAGCACCAGGGTATTGGTCTTAAGCAGGGACATGACGATCATCCCCACCATGGTCTTCCCCGATCCGCAGGGCAGAACCACCACCCCGTAACCCGTACCGGGCCCCCCGTCCCCGCAGACCGAATGGGCCGCGTCCCACTGATAATCCCGGGGGGCAAAGGGCCGGCCGGAACGGCTGATGTTCCGCAGTTCCAGCTTAAGTTCTTCCCCCTTCGCAAGGGGGGCCTCGTCCTTAACCGGCCAGCCCAGGCGGATAAGTTCCCGCTTTACCGTACCCCGGTCAATCAGCCGCAGACTAAAGACCCCCCCCGGCTTGCCGCCCGGTGAGGGACCTTCCGGCAGGGAACCGCCCATCAAGGGGCCGCCCGATGGGGGAAGCGAAGCGGCGGGACGCAGGTATTTTTCCAGAGGTTTGGCGGCCGCAATCTCTTTGGCAACCGCCTCATTTTCACAACAAAGAAACAGCGTATCGGCAATCGTGCCCTCCATTGTCCCGGAAGACACCATCCGTATCTTCCCGTAGCGGGACATGGTATCGGCAAAACCTTCCAAAATCCCGGAAGGTATGGCGTAGCGGCTGTAGGCGCTGATGGCGTTCACAATGTCCCCGGGAGAAAGCCCCGCGCTGGCGGCGTTCCAGAGGGAAAGGGGCGTAATCCGGTAGGTGTGGATATGTTCCGGAGACTTTTCCAGTTCCGCAAACGGCAGAATCGCGGCCCTGGCTTCCCCGGCGGCAACGGCATGGACATCAAGGAGCAGGGTACGGTCGCTCTGTACAATCAGGGGCTTAACCATGGCGGACCTTTGAACAGGCTCGTCCAAAGAATTTTCTGCGAACATATCCATTCAATTATAACGAAAAAACAGGAAATTACCATAACGCCCGCAGGACAAATGCATAGGAATTTTTATTCCCCTATTTTGGGCGCATTTCCGGCGCTTCGCGCCGGAAACCGGGCTATCCAGGGCTCCGGCCTCCTCAGACTGCCCCTTCGGGTCAGTCCTGCGGTGGCTGCTCCGCACCCTTCCTATCCCTTGCGCGAATCAAAACCGCTTTGCGGTTTTGATTAAGCCCGCAGGTGGAGTTTGGGGCAAAGCCCCGTAAAAAGTTACAAGGCCGCCCTATAGGAACCAAGAAAATAAAAATCCTCAGCCTTTTTTTTCAGAGCCGCAACCGCCGCCTCAAAATTATCCTGATCCGCCGGAATAGTAAGATCAAGATAAAACATATAATGCCATGGCTGGCCGTGAATGGGACGGGACTCAATCTTTAAAAGGTTAATATTACTTTCGGCAAGAATTTTCAGACAAGAGTACAGGGAACCGGGTTCGTCCTTTATGGCAAATACCACCGATGCCTTATTGTTTGGATCCCCGCCAAGACAGAAGGGACGGGAGATTTTTTCACCCTCTCCGCAGCTGATAATCACAAACCGGGTATAGTTCGCGGGATTAGTTTCAATTCCCGCCTTAAGTATCTTAAGACCGTTTAGTTTGGCCGCCGTACCGGAAGCAATAGCGGCGATAGCAAGGGGATCGTTTTCCCCGCCAATATCGCTGATACCGCCCATATCACTGACAATAGAAACAACCGCAGCGGCCGTGTTGTTCCAGGTTTCAAGCCTCCAGCCGGGATGCTGATCCAGAAAAACCTTGCACTGGGCCAGGGCCTGGGGGTGGCTGCGGACAATTTTTATGGTATCCCAGGAAGCGTCAGGGTGAACAATAAGATTATGCACAATACGGATTTTTATTTCCCCGGCGATGACAATATCCGGGTACTTTAAAAAAAGATCGTAATTTTCATGTATCGATCCGGCAAGACTATTCTCCACGGGAATCACGCCGAAAGCGGCGGACCCTTCGCGTACCGCGTCAAATACCGCGGCGAAGGTGCTGACCGGCAGATTAGCCGCGTCTTCCCCAAAGGCCCGGAAAAGGGCAATCTGGGCAAAGGCGCCCTGTTCCCCGCAAAAGGCGATTCTTCCAGCGTTAGACGGCATAGGTAGGGACATCATGAACAGAAATCCGTAAAAAGTGCAACACAAAAAATGATCCGGCGCACACTGGCTTGACCCCTCGCG
>JAISFT010000021.1 GCA_031263435.1 Treponema sp.
CCGCCGGGGGGGGGTGGTGCGCGGGGGGGGGGGGGAGGGAAAAAGCGTTTTACACGCCCCTCAAGCCCGGAAACAGCCCCCCCCTCCAAATTTCAAGAATTATAACCACGGAGTTTCACGGAGTTTTGGCTGAAACTCAATTTTAACCTTTTATTATCTGTGTAACTCCGTGTATCTCCGTGGTTAAATTTCTCCGTAAGATAACGCAGAGGCGCCGGGTATCCCGGTACAATACCATGTATTGACAAACGCTGAACGGTGTACTATGTTATGCCTATGGGACAGGCGATTTTAAGCGTCCGTATGGATGAAAAATTAAAGAAACAGTTCGATACACTGTGCAATGAGTTTGGCATGAATACCACCACGGCCATTACGGTGTTTGCGAAAACAGTCGTCCGGGAGCGAAAAATACCTTTTGAGATTACGGCGGCGGAAGATCCTTTTTGGAGCGAAACAAATCAGGCTCATTTGAAACAGGCCATTGCCGACATACAAGCCGGAAAACATACCACCCCCCACGACCTTATCGGGACGGATGATGACTAAAAGCTGGCATGATGAAGCGTGGGACGACTATCTATACTGGCAAACTCAGGATAAAAAGACCTTTAAACGAATCAACCAACTTATCAAAGACATTGACAGCACCCCTTTCAGCGGCATTGGCAAGCCGGAACCGTTAAAGCATGAATATCAGGGCTATTGGAGCAGGCGGATTGATGAGAAAAACCGTCTTGTTTATCGAATCGAAAACAATATGATCATAATAGCCCAATGCAGAACTCTTTATGATAAATTAGATACTGGGAGTGCTTGTCACCGGTATATGCCGGGTAAACAGAGAATAGCTGTTCAGGATGTTGCGGTTATTCCCGTTTTGACATACCGTAAGCCCGATGGACACGACAAAGCCCGGCCCAGGAACCCCCTCTCGCAGGGGAGACCTCGAAAAACTAAAATGGCACCCCGCCTTTCTCCAGGCCCTCCAACTGGAACTTATCAACTATAAAAACTCCCTCCAGTTCAAGTATGAATACCAGCTTACCGCTGAACCGCTCCGGGTCGATGTACTCATTATTAAAAAGCCCCCCAACCTGGCTATCGACAAGAACATCGCCCGGATATTCAGGTCGGACAACCTCGTGGAGTTCAAAAGCCCCGAAGACTACCTTTCTGTCAAGGATTTCCTGAAAGTCTACGCCTACGCGTACCTGTATGCGGGCCATTACCCCCGAAGCGGAGTTGTCCGGCATAAGCCTGACGTTTGTCGAACAGCGGCATATGTCCCTTCGGGCCGTTTGCCGATAGGAACGGATTGAACGCCGCCATTCGGCGGCTAGGCGGCATCCCCGGCGGCTCATCAGCTATCTGACCGGGGAGCGGCGATATGAGGTAGAGGAAACCGGGCCGGGGATATACACGGTACGGGGGGATTACCTGCCGATCCAAATAATTGAGACGAAACGGCTGGCGGAGGAAGAGAATCTATGGCTAAAATCGCTGACGAACGACTTGGAGGTGGGGACGGCGAAGGTTATACTGGAAGCGGGGAAGGGGGCGGTGAAGGAAACGCCGATGAGTGCATATTGGGATGTATTGGTGCGGGCGAACTCAGTAGAAGATGTCGCGGAAACGATTGATCTGCCCCTTGAGAAAGTTCATTCCCTCTTAAGTTTATAGTAACCCTCTGCGTTTATCCCGCCCTTAAACGGTCTTGATTCCTTCGATCCGGGCAAGGCAAAGCTCCCGGATAAGTTTATCGCCCTGGGCCCGGGGGTCCCGCAGCCTGAGCCGGTGGGTCAGTACCGGGGCGGCAAGGGTAACCAGGTCCTCATCGGTAACGTAGGTCCTGCCCCGCACGAGGGCCAGGGCGCGGACGGCCGCCAGCAGTTGGAGGGCCGCCCGGGGACTGGCCCCCAGGGTAAAGCCCCGGTGGATTCGGGTGTCCCGGACTAGGTCAGCAATGGCTTCTTTAAGGGCGGGATGGCAGAAAACCCCCGCGGCCTCCTGCCGGGCGGCCATAAAATCCGGCAGGCTGCAGACCGGTTCCAATGCGGTCAGGGCCCCCTCCGAAGGATTTTCGTCAAGAATCGAGAGTTCCGCCTCCCGGCTGGGGTAGCCCAGGGAAAGGCGCATCATAAAGCGGTCAAGCTGGGCGCTGGGCAGGGGGAAGGTCCCCTCGCTTTCGATGGGGTTTTCGGTGGCAATGACAAAAAAGGGCTCCGGCGGCCGGTGGGTGGCGGCCCCAATCGTTACCTGCCGCTCCGCCATTACCTCCAGTAGGGCGGACTGGACCTTGGGGGTGGTTCGGTTGATCTCGTCGGCCAGGACGATGTTGGCCAGTACCGGGCCGGGGACAAAACGAAAACAATGGGTATTGGGGTCGTATACATCGACTCCGGTTATGTCGTAGGGCAAAAGGTCCGGGGTAAACTGGATACGCTTAAAGATCAGGCCCTCCCGGCCGCCGCCGATAAGTTTGGCCACGGTTTTGGCGACGGTGGTTTTCCCCAGGCCGGGGTTATCTTCGATGAGTATATGGCCCCCCGCCAGAATGGCGGCGACAAGAAGTTCCAGAAATTCCCGCTTTCCCCGGATAATCCGGGAAGCCCCCTCCACCAGGGCCGCGGCCGTTGCCATCGCCGCCGTCGGGGCGACCCCCATGTCGGCTCCCGTCGGGGCAGCCCCTATCAGGGCAGCCGCCGTTGGAATGGCAGCCGCAAGGGCTTCTTGTTTTAACATAGGGGGGAGCATAGCACAGATAAAGCGGGGGGCCAAGGAATAGGGCTCTACCTTTCCTTGTCCCGGATGAAACCCAGGGCAAATTGAGAAATCATGGTATCGACCTGCTTTCTCGATGTGATGCCGTAGGAGTCCAGCACCGCGGCATTGAACTGATCGTAATCAACCGTTCCCTTTTCATACTCGCAGAACATATTGGCCAGGTACACCGCATAGACCAGATCCCGGTACCTGGGGTCCGCGGATTCGGGATCGTGGTGGTAGCGGATGGACATGACCAGGGGATCGGGAAAATTCCACTTTTCCGCGATAAGGGCGCCGATTTCCGCATGGTTAAGCCCGGCGGAAAGGTCCTCGAAGGTGGATTGGGGGAGTCCCTTTTCCTGGCAGAAATTGTGGATGTTTTTTAACAGATCCGGGTGGACATTGGAAAAAACGATCTTCCCCATGTCGTGGAGAATACCGCTGACATACACATCGTCCAGCAGATTGTTTTCCCGCTTGAAATTTCTAACCAGGTTGTAGGCATAGAAGGCCACTTTATAGGAATGTTCCCACAGCGCCCTTTTATCCGTAGTATCGTCCCCCAGGATCTTCTGAGTCCCATAGGAATAGAGCAGGTTCTTTATGCCCCGGATGCCGACCATTTTAACGGCCTCCGCAATGGTGTCCACCTTTTTTGCCAGCATGTACTGGGCGGAGTTGACGATCTTCAGGAGGTCCGCGGTCATTGCCGGGTCCTGGGAAATATACCGGGCAATGGTCCCCATGTCGGACTTGGGATCGTTGATCATCTTCTGGATGACGAGGATATTCTCCGGGAACTGGGGCAGGGAGTTTACCTGATCCACCACGGTCCTGGCCAGGAGCGAAAGATTCTCCACACGGGTCTTGTCCAGGGGCACAATAAGCCGGGCGATGGTCTCCTTTTCCGTGGGCAGTATGTCGAAACAGTCCTCGTCAAGACCCATCTTTTTAAGCATAAGAACCAGAATCACCAGGCCCAGGCCGGCGCCTTCCGAATTATCCAGCACCTGGGCCAGAGCGTCTTCCAGCGAATTGTACTGCCGGGACCGGGCCAGTTTATCGTGAATACGGATAAGTTCCGTTTTGGTCACCGCCACATTGTTGCGGACTTCGATATAGATGATGTTCTTCCGTATCTGGAGGATCAGCTTTATATAGAGGCCCTTGTCCTTCTGCATCTGGAGGTAATGGGCAATATTGGAGAAGGTGATATCCTTAAAATCGGTCATTCCCTCTTTGTACTGGGCGGGATTAGTCAGATCCAGGCCCTTTTCCATGAAGTAGACCCGTTTGGTGTTGGCCTTTTTCGCGTTGACCGCCAGTTCCTGAACGCAGTATACGATGTAATCTTTAAGTTTTTCCTGGTGAACTTCCCTTAAAAACACGGCCAGTATCTGCTCTATATAGATCTCTATTTCATGGGGCAGCGTAAAGGTGGTGATAGTAAGGGGTATTCCCGCTTGTATTGCTTTTTTTACCTTTGTTTCGTCAACAACCAGTTCCTGGGCTGCCACTTTGTGCCTTCCTTCCCGGTTTTCTCTTGATCTCCCTGAGCGGTACTTCTGATTTAGTATACGCAAAATACCGGAAGGGATCAATTGTTATCCGGACACGGGGAAACCAAAAAAACAAGCGGATTCTTTGGACGATCCACGGTAAAATAATACAACTATGCAGGAAATTTGGATACCGGAGCTTTTAAGTTCGCTTTTTATGTTTATTTTTCTTGTCCGTCCCCTGTTTAAGGGGCTGTGGCCGCTGGACGGCATTGCGTGGTTTCCCATCTTGGCCCTGGGGACTGCGGTTGTCATCTTTCCTGCCTACGGCTTCAGGCCCGAGTGTATCCCGCTGGCGGCGGTTCATCTTCTTATAACCCTGATGAATCTTAATCCCCTCCTGATAGGGGCCCAGCGGCATGCCGGGTTCCACGAACAGGGGGTGCTGTTTACGGTTCTCTCCATTGGCTTTCTGGTACTCTCCACCGCCCTGGCCCTGTGGTTCGCCCCGGTCCTGCAGGACCCGGTGAATCCGCGGAACCTTACGCTGCAGGGGCCCGGCGGGGCCGGAAGCCCCGTTTACACCCTGCATATCTTTGAGGGCGGGGATTCGCCGGAGTCCGGGGAGGATTCTCCCGGCGGCCGGCCCCTGATCTTCCTGGTTCCCCCGGAATTTGGCCGGCTGAACGCGGTGGACCGGCTCTGCGCGGCCCTGGGGAGGCAAGGTTTTACCGTAATAAGCTACACCAGCTCCGCTTCCGGCCCGCCGGGCCGTCTGTTCAGGCTTTGGCGGGCCTTCCACAGCGGGACCAAGTCCAAAAAGGCGAATGACCTGGGCCGGGCCCTGGAAACGGAAAAGAAGGCGGAGATCGATTTTGTCCTGACATACCTTAAGGAAAATCTGGCGTCCCTGGCCCCCGGCGTCAATGGGGACGCTGTCTTTCTGGCAGGCTGGGGGGCGGGGGGTTCCGCCCTGGCCTATCTCTGCGCCGCACCGGAGCAGAACAGCCCCGGACCCCGCGAAGGCGTCCCCGGCAGGATGGCGGCAATGACGGCCTCGGCAGCCGCCGCGGCAAAACCGGCCTACGGCGCCCTGGGGCTCGTGGTGGTGGAAGGCCGCTTCTGGTCCTCCTGGGTCCCCGCTTCTCCGCCCCCCGCGGCCGAATCGTCCAACGCGTTTTTCGCCTTTCTTGCAGGGGTTCGGACCTGGCTGGGCCGGTTCCGGCCTGCACGAATCGAGGGCCCCGGAACGCCGCCGCAGCCGGCGATTCCTACGCTGTACCTGGTATCCGACCGGGCGCTGGACGAGGGCGGAAAACAGCAAAGCTATGCCGCCACCTTTGCGGCCCTGCGAAACTCCGGCGCCCCCGCTATTTTGGCCGCCTTGGAGGGGGCAGGTCCCCTGGACTATTCGGACTTCCCGGTGGAGTACCCCCTTTACACCGCCCTGCTGCCCGGCCGCGGGGAAAACAGCGGAGCGGATCGCGGGGATTACCCGGAGAGGAGCGCCGCTCTTATCGCCCGTTTCTGCCGATTGACCGCCGGGCCGCCCTCCGGTCCCGGGGCCGAAGGGGGGACCAAAACCGGGATGGAAACCGCAACCGGGGCCGGTTCCGGAAGCGGCGGGGCCTTTACAGGCAGGCTCCGGCTGCCGGGGGGGCTTTATCTGGAGACTCGCTCCTGGAATTTCGGGGATCTCCGGCTATACTAGGCTTGGGTCTCCGGCTATACTAGGTTTGTGAACGGACAATCTACCCATAAGCTGGACAACTATTTCAGATGCCTTTTGGATATTGAAAGTTTTAGCAGCATCGACAGTTCCCAAAACGGCCTGCAGGTAGACAACGACGGCGCGGAGATTAAGAAGATCGCCTTTGCGGTGGACGCCAATCTGGAAACCTTTAAGCATGCCGCGGGCTGCGGGGCAGGTATGGTTTTTGTGCACCACGGCCTCCTCTGGGGCGAAACCCTGCGGATAACGGGAAACTTCCGGGGGCGGCTCAAATTCCTGCTGGATCACAACATCGCCCTCTACGCGGTCCACCTTCCCCTGGATGAAAACCCCCGGCTGGGGAACAACGCAGCCCTGGCGGATCTGCTGGGGCTTAAGGAGATTCAGCCCTTCGGGCTGTACCACGGCCGCAAAATAGGGTATAAGGGGGTTCTTAATCCCCCCATTTCCGTTGAGGAAGCGGCAAAACGGATAAACTTCGCGGGCCGTCCGCCCCTGGGGGTATTTCCGTTTGGCGGGGATTTGAACAGGACCTGCGCGGTAATCTCCGGAGGCGCGTCCGGGGAAGCCCGGCA
>JAISFT010000039.1 GCA_031263435.1 Treponema sp.
CCGCCTCCCCTGCAACATAACACGATGAACGGTATACCATTCGGAATCTGCCTTCAACAAAAGCGGGAAACGGGAGTTGGACCCGCGACATCGACCTTGGCAAGGTCGCGCTCTACCACTGAGCTATTCCCGCAGAATAAAAGATTTCCACCAACCGGAGTTTTTGCAAATCTTCTCTACCCTATCACAAAGAGGGAGTGGTTGGGAACCCCCTGTTCTGAGCCGCGCAGGGATCGAACCTGCGACCCGCAGATTAAGAGTCTGCTGCTCTACCAGCTGAGCTAGCGGCCCGTATTACCGCAGCCCTGAGCCTTTCCAGCAGCCTGCTGCGTGACGGGTTATTCTTATCTGTTTTGAAAAATTTTGTCAAGAGCCCCGCACCCACCAGCCAAACAGAGCCTGGAACAGACCGATAAGAAAGCCCAGAATCGCACCGAAAATATCGATCCACTTGAACTGGTTAGCCATGACATCCAGGATGAGCCCCTCCACCCGGAGCATATCCATATGATCGATCCTATCCTGAACCATGGCCTGCACATCAATAGCGCCGAGGAAGGTCTCAAGCTGGGCATCCGCGGCCCGGAACAGTTTCTCCACAATCAGGGTGTCCAGGTCCTCCCCGTCTCCTGCGGCGCCGGAATTCTCCCCGCGGTTCAACAGGCCCTTCAAGGCGTTTTCAAAAGAGCCCTGGGCAAAGAGTCTGTCGTTGACGTGGGAAATGATGGAAGCCCGCACCTCCTCTTGGCGGCCTGTTTTTTCCAGCCTGTTGATAAGATCATCGACGATTTCCGGCATATTTTCCTTGATGCTGCGGTCGAACTGGCCGGAGGCGATAAGGAGCCGCTGCAGGGGCGGAAGGCCGAGGATCGCCGTGTCCACTATTCCGCGCCCCTGCTCTATCAGTTTATCCCGCATTTCAGAGCTTCGCAGAAATTCGGTCAGGGTCTCCAGGGCATGGGGGTAGACAGTTTCGGCGGCTCCGGCAAAAAGTTCGGGAAGCCGCCGGGTGTAACGGGAGAGTCCCTGGCGGAATTTCATGCGGAGTTCTTTCCCGGCCAGCCGTTCCCGCAGAATTTGCGGGGTAAGAAGCTCCCGTTCCACCATGGCGCCGATGCTCTTGGCAAGCCTGGCCCGCTCCCGGGGCAGGATTCCCGGTGTAAAGGGAATCCTGATGCCGAAGATACGGTAGGCCCTCAGGGGACGGAACAGCATCTTGATGGCAAGGACATTGGTAACAAAGCCGATAATCGCCCCCGCCAGGGGAGGAACAAGCAGGAGGAGGATATCGTTCATTGAACAAGGAACTCCGAGGCGGTCAGGGCCTGGGCCCTGGTGGGGTACAGCTCAATCACCAGTTCCTGGAGCCAACCCTGGGAGTCCGGAACCGCCCCTCCGCGGGCCTCTACCAGCACCCAGGATTCGGGGACGGTGAGGGCAGAACGGCTGCCGTCTGTTCCGCCGTTCCGCCGCTCCAGGACCCGGACCACCGATCCCCGCCGCAGATACCCCAGGGAAAGCCCCTGGCTGTCCGGCTTGTCTACCACATGGGTATAGGGGGCTGTAATGACGCCGTAACCGATCTCCTCCCGGGAAAGGGGGGGCATGGCGGGTGGGTCCAGGCGTATTTCTTCGTTTTCATAGCAGGAAAGGGGGACAAGAACGGCCAATACAAGCACGAAGCCCCCTCCAATCCGGCGGCACAGGTCCCTGATCCCTTGACGACAGAAACAGGCAAGACATACTCTCATACTGTGAAAAAGATAACGTTTTTTTGTATCTTCGTCAGTATTGAACTATGCATTTTATGTATTCCTCTTTGCGCAGATTCTGCCGTTGAAGAGGGTAAAAACAGCCGGGACAGCGGTTCTTGGCTGCAAAACACCCTTCTGTCCTACACCCTTTCCCTGAATGCCCAATTCGGTCTGCTATGGGGCCAGGCGGAGGAACAGGTCTACGACAACAATTCGGACGACCGGTTAATCAGCCAGCTCTTGTGGGACCTTAAATCCCTGTGGTATGCGGGGACGGAACTGGAATTTTCACAAAAAAACCCCCTGGCGGGACCCGGCGTTTTCGGCGTCCTGTCCGTAAAATTCGGCGTCCCCGGGAATTCCGGCGCCATGGAAGACCGGGACTGGCTTGCCGCCGGCGGGGCCCTTACCAATTATTCCCTGCACAACAATCTGAACAACGGGACGATGTTTCTGGATCTGCTGATGGGGTTCAGCGTCCCCCTCCGGCAATTCATGGTGTTCCGCCTCCTCCTGGGTCCATCGTACCTGCATCTTTCGTGGAGCGCCTATGACGGGTATTACCGCTACGGAAAGAAAGTGGGTACTACCTATATGCCCCTGGCAGATTCCGATCCGCGGGTTTCGGTAAGCGGAGCGGCGGTATCCTACTCCCAGGATTGGCTTCTCCTGCTCTTCAACCTTTCCGCCCTGCTTTTCCCGGACCGGCTCTTTTCGGGGACCCTTTTCTGCAGCGCAGGCCCGATGCTCAGATTTGTCGGCAGGGACGATCATCACATGAGAGATTCCGGCTACTACGGTCAATTTGTTGATGAAATAAGCGGCGGCTATGCCCTGGAACCGGGGGGGGAATTCCGCTTTTCCCCCACGAAAAACGTATCCCTGGCGCTGCACTTTTCCTGGCGCCGCATTGTCGCCGCTTCCCACGGAAATTCTTTTGCCAGGTATACCGGCAGCAGTGCATGGGACTGGGATTTTCTGGGCAATATCTCAGGTGGAGGTTTTCAGACCATGGACCTGGGGATTGGCCTGAAGGTATGTCTTTAGGGCGGGAAGGAGTTTCAAGTCCGAAGGGGCAAAGTCCAGTTTTTCTATTTCTTCAAGCGGCGCCCACTTCCATTCTTCGTGGCAGCTCAAAACCGCATCCGCGGGATCGGCGGATCCAAAATGAACAAGATAGGCCCGCAGCTTCCGCTCTACGCCGTGGTGGACAAATGCGGCCTGCGCCAGTTCCTCACCCGCCTCTATGGACAGCGAAAATTCTTCCTGAAATTCCCGGACCAGGGCTTCCTCGGCACCCTCCCCCGCTTCGACCTTGCCGCCGGGGAATTCCCACTTGCCTCCCAGACTTCCGCCGGGGATACGGCGGGCAATGAACAGCTTATCCCCCCGGCGGGCGATTCCCGCCACCGAAACGGCTTCCATACCGGCAATCCCGAAACTGGACATGGCTAGAGGAGCAGAACCCGGGGGAAGATGAAGTGCAGAACCGCCGCGGCCATCGCGGCAAAGCCAATCCATTTGCGGTTTACCGTGATGATCCGGGTCATCCTGGCGTCGCCGTCTTCAAAAAAGCTGCGGCCGCGGTAGTAGTCAAAAAGGAGAATAAAACCGGTAACAAGTCCGGCGGCCGCGGGGATCAGATCCCCTATGACGGGTATATCCCCCTCAAGGGGGGACAGGAGCTTGAACAGACCGACCACAACGGTTAAAACACCCAATATTAACTTAAAGGTCTCATTCTGCAGGGAAAACCGGACTTCCGATTCGGAGGCGCCTGCTTCCCCCCCTCCGTTGGTAAAAAGGATAAAACCTGCGGCTGCGTTAAGCAGAATCGACAAAAAATAAAACTGAACCATTCCATCTCCGCCTTACTATACACTAACCGTCAAATTTTACTTTGTTTTGATCCTAAATGCAAGACCGCCCCCTTCTCCCGCCCCTTCATGGGAGATCTCGACCAGAAACTGCGACTCCGCAAAGGGTACGGAGAAGCTGAATTCCTCCGCAGACCGGGAACTGAGGTTGACCCGGCAGGGGTACCCGGAAACCGGGGCCCCCGCAGCGTTCAGGGGGGTAACGGTGATATCCAGGGGGCCCGCGTAGGCCGCCCCCCCGTCCCGCCGGGTTTTTTTAAGGGTCAGAATCGCCGCCCCCTCGTAACGAACCGCTGTCAGGGAAATCCGGTTGCCATAATAATCCTGGGCTCCGCCGGTCAATCCCGACAGGCTGAGCGCCAGTGAAATAAGTACCAGGGCCACCATGGTTCCAAACAGGATAGCGTTGGGACGGCCGGAAACGAGGGGGCGTATCAGGTTGAATTTGGGCCTCCCCGTTTCCGCGTACAGGGCCTGGACATTGGCCGGGGCCCGGGAAAGCCTCCGGCTGCGGGAATAGTAAAACCGCAGCCCTTCCTCACCGGTACGGCCGCCGCTCAGGGCCATTCCCTCATTGGGCCTGCCGGGGGTTTCTTGTTCGTCATTCATAATTTTTCTCCAATGCCGGGCCCGGACAGGCGGGAAGCCAGGCCCCGCCTGCCAGCTCCGCCGCTATGTCCGCCAGTTCCAGGGAATCGGCAAAGCGATTCCGCACCCGCGGATCCGCGGCGCTGCGGATCAGGAGGCTTGCCCCCGCCAGGGCGCAGACAAAAAGATCGGGGCCGGACGAACGCCGCAGCGCAATGCCGGCGCAGAGACCCGCCAGAAGATCCCCGCTTCCCCCGGTAGCCAGCACCGGATTCATGCCGTCTACCACCGCAAGCCTTCCATCGGGCGAGGCGATGATCATCACATGGCTTTTGAACAGGAGGACGGCCTTCCTTTCTGCGGCCAGGGAAAGAAGCGCCGGCCCGGGGTCCGCCAGCAGTTCATCCCGGGGTATCCCCGAATAGGCCTCCA
>JAISFT010000212.1 GCA_031263435.1 Treponema sp.
GGTGATATAATTTTGGATCCCTTTATGGGAAGCGGTACTACGGCCCTTGTCGCCATGAAAGAAAAAAGAAACTTTGTTGGTTATGAAATCAACAAAGACTATATTGAACTGGCAAATAAAAGAATAGATGCGGTAAAACAGGAATTAACAAGTCTGTTCTAAAGCGGACCCAAAAACCCTGACGGTTTTTTGGGTTTCGGGGTTTACGCTACGCGCAAACCCCACCCTGGACAAGGCCAAAAACCGGCATGGATGCCGGTTGCAATGGGTTCATAAGTTTTTTGCTTCGCAAAAAACTTACAGCTCAAAAATGGCACGGAGGCCATTTTTGAGCAGCGCAAGGGATAGGAGGGGGCGCTAAGTCCACCACAGGTGGACTTAGCGCGCCACCGCAGGACCGCCTTTGGCGGGACGAGGAGGCCGGAGCGAAGCGGAGCCCCGGATAGCCCGGTCCGGCCGCAGGCCGGATGCGCCCAAAATAAAAAGATAAAAATTCCGGCGCCCTGTCCTGTTTCCCGGACCCCGATTGAAAACATCGCCGAAATGCTGCACAGTAGCCTCTGCTGGTAAATCCGGCGGGAGGATAGATTGAACAGGATCATCTCAAAAAAGCAGCTTTCCGCAGAGGTCTTCGAAATGGTTGTGGAGGCGCCTTTGATTGCGGGCGCACGGAAGGCGGGGCAGTTTTTGATTGTTCAGATTGACGATGAATGGGGGGAGCGGATTCCCCTGACGATTGCGGATGCGGACAGTGCAAGGGGTTCGGTGACGCTGGTGTTCCAGGCGGTGGGGGCCAGTACTCACCGGCTGGCCGAAAAGGGGCCGGGGGACTATGTGGAAAATATTCTGGGTCCCCTGGGAAATCCTACCCACATCGAACAATTCGGCACGGTGGTTTGTGTGGGGGGCGGTATTGGGGCGGCGCCGCTTTTCCCTATTGTGCAGGCCATGAAGGCCGCGGGTAACCGGGTGCTGGTGATTATCGGCGCCCGCAGCCGGGAACTGGTGATCTTTGAGGACCGGATGCGGCCTTATGCGGATGAGCTTACGGTTGTTACCGATGACGGCTCTTACGGCAGGAAGGCCCTGGTTACGGCGCCGCTTAAGGAGTACTGTCTGGCCAGTCCCCGGCCGGATATGTCGGTGGCGATTGGTCCGCCTGTTATGATGAAGTTCTGCGCCCAGGTTACCGGAGAACTGGGGGTGCCTATTATGGTGTCCCTGAATACGATTATGATCGACGGGACCGGGATGTGCGGCGGCTGCCGGGTGAATGTGGGGGGGCAGACCAGGTTTGTCTGTGTGGACGGCCCGGAATTCGACGGCCACCAGGTGGATTTTGAAAATATGATGATCCGTATGCGGGCTTTTAAGGAACGGGAAGAGCAGGACCACCACCGCTGCCACCTGGAACTGGGGCTGGACCCCCATAAGTTAAATCTGAAATAGAGAGGAAGGTTGTGGAGGATACAAAAACGCAGATGACCCTTGACGCGGAGGCCGGGGAGATCCTGGCCTCCCTCCTGGAAAGGAAGCGGCAGGGGGCTCTTGGTCCCCGGGAGCGTATGGGTATTCCCGCCCAGGAGATGCCCACCCAGGGGCCGGACCGGCGGCGGCGCAACATGGACGAGGTGGCCCTGGGCTACGGCGAAAACCAGGCCCGGCTGGAGGCGGAGCGTTGTCTGGGCTGCAAAAACGAACCCTGTGTTAAGGGCTGTCCGGTGGGGGTCCCTATCCCCCGGTTTATTGCGGAGATTCAGAAGGGGGACTTTAAGGCCGCGGTGGATGTGATTAAAGAGACCAACCTGCTCCCCGCGGTCTGCGGCAGGGTCTGTCCCCAGGAAAAGCAGTGCCAGGCGGAGTGTACCCTGGGCAAGAGTCTTAAAAGTGTAGACAGGGCAGTGGCTATCGGCCGGCTGGAACGTTTTGTGGCGGATTGGGAGCGGGAGCAGGGCATGGTGAGCTTTCCCGCGCCGAAGTCCCCCACGGGGAAGAAGGTGGCCGTTATCGGATCGGGGCCGGCGGGGCTTACGGTGGCCGCGGATACTGCCCGTGAGGGGCACGGGGTTACGGTGTTTGAGGCCTTCCATAGGACCGGCGGGGTTATGGTCTACGGTATTCCCGAATTCAGGCTTCCCAAACGGATTGTCCAGGCCGATGTGGATGGTCTTACTGGCCTGGGGGTCCGTTTTGAAACCAACTACCTGGCCGGCCGTACCCGGACCATCGAAGAACTCTTGGGGGAGGACCGGTTCGACGCGGTGTTTATCGGCGTGGGCGCGGGGCTTCCCAAGTTTTTGAACATCCCCGGGGAGAACTACGTGGGGGTCCAGAGCGCCAACGAGTACCTTACCAGGGCAAATTTGATGAAAGCCTATGACACGGAACGGGCGGCCACCCCTATCTTTCGCTCCAAAATAACCGCGGTCATAGGCGGGGGGAATGTGGCCATGGACGCGGCCCGCATGGCGCTGCGGCTGGGCGCGGAGCAGGTCCATGTGATCTACCGCCGTACCAGGGAGGAGATGCCTGCCCGGGCGGAGGAGGTGGAGCATGCGCTGGAGGAGGGGATTATTTTTGACTTTTTGCGGAATCCTACCCAACTCCTGGGCAACGACAGGGGCTTTGTTACGGCCATGGAACTGCAGAAGTTCCGGCTGGGGGAGCCGGATCAGTCGGGCCGGCGCAGCCCGGTGGCCATTCCCGAATCGGAGTACAACTTTGACTGCGATATGGTCATTGTGGCCCTGGGGAACGAGTCCAATCCCCTGCTTACCCGTAATACCCCCGGACTGATTACCGACAAGCGGGGCCGTGTTGTGGTGGATGAAAACCAGAAGACCTCCCTGGAGCGGGTCTACGCCGGGGGGGATATTGTCCTGGGGGCCGCCACGGTGATCCTGGCAATGGGGGAGGGGCGCCGGGCTGCTGCTGCCATTAACCGGCTTCTTGCATAAGCGAAAACGGTAACGCATTATGGGAGCATGAAACGTGCTGGTCTCTGTGTATGCGTCTGCTTTTCCCTTGCCGTTCTGCGGGGCGCCCCGCTGTATGCCCAAAGTTCCGGAACCGGACCGGCGGGCAGGGCGGCCCTTACGGCGCTGCAGAACTACCAGACCGGCCGGAATTTGGAAGCCAACGGCCGCATGAACGAGGCGGACCCTTACTACAACGAGGCCATCCGTCTGTGCCAGGACGAAGCGGCCCGGAATGTTGCCAGCCGTGATACCTACGCCGTTATTACCTGGGCCCTTCAACGCCAGAGAAAGTACCGTGATGTTATTCTCTGGGCCGAACGGGGGCTGCAGACCTACGCGGATGAGTACCGCATTGTAGAAACCATGGGGGAGGCCTACTTCTACCTGGATGATTATGACCGCTCCCTGGACTGTATGCAGCGTTACACCAACGCCGTTCCCCGGGGGGAACGGACATCGGTGGCCTATTTTTTTATTGCCGAGATCTTCCGGCTCCGCCGCCGGTATTTTCATGCCGATATTGCCTACAGCGCCGCCCTGCAACTGGACCCGGGGGTCGCCCTCTGGTGGTACCGTTCCGCGACCGTGCGGGAAGCCCTGGAGGATCACAGCGCCGCCGCCGATGCGTACCGGCGGGCCTTGCGGATCGATCCCAATTATGCCGAGGCGAATACGGGCCTGGCCCGGGTTCAGGAACGGCTTAATCAGCTTCAGCAATAAATTGCCGGGCCGGAATCGGGTCCGGCGATTCCCTGACGCCTCCTTCACTTAAAACAAATACCCGCCCGGCGTTTCTGATGGTTGACAGACGGTGGGCAATGACGATGACACTGCGGTCTTTGGACAACGATGCCAGGGCCTCCTGGATGATCTGCTCGTTTTCATAGTCCAGCGCGCTGGAGGCTTCGTCGAATATCAGCAGCGGCGGATTCCGTAAAAATACCCTGGCGATGCAGAGCCGCTGTTTTTGTCCGCCGGACAGGGTCAGCCCCCTGGACCCGATGACGGTCCCGTAACCGCCCGGCAGGGTCATGATAAAATCGTGGGCATTGGCCTTTTTTGCCGCGTCGATTATTTCTTCATCCGCCGCCCCCGGTTTTCCGTAGGCGATATTCTCCCCGATGGTCCCGGAGAAAATATACATATCCTGCTGAACGATGCCGATGCGGCCGCGCAGATCGTGAAGGTCCAGGTCCCTGATATTTGTGCCGTTCATAAAAATGTTTCCGGCGCAGAGATCGTAAAAGCGCGGAACAAGGGAACACAGGGTGGTTTTGCCTATTCCCGACGGGCCGGTCAGGGCGATAAAATCGCCGGGTTCGATCCTGAACGAAACATCCCTGAGGATATAATCGCCTTCTTCGCGGTACTTAAAGCTTACGTTTGCAAATTCCAAAACGGCCGTGTTTTTATCCGGTTCCCGGGGGCGGCCGCGGGCAGACGCCGGCTGCCTGCCCTCGCCGGGGAGTTCCAGAATATCCATAAAGCGGTTAAACCCGCTGATGCCCTGCTGGTACTGCGCGGTTATCCGGGCAAGCTGGGGAATCGGTGCGGTAAGATAGCTAACATAAAGCACAAAGCTGATAAAGCCGGAAATATCCAGTGAAGCATTCGAAAGCTTTACTCCCCCCATCACGAGGACCACCGCCATAATAAGGCGGGCAAAAAATTCGCCCATGCCGGTGAAGTACCGGGCCTCCTGTTTATAAATGGCGGCCCTGCTGCGGTAATACGCCTCGTTGGCCTTTTTGAATTTTTCCGCCTCCAGTTCCTCGTTCCCAAAGGCCTTGACGGTCCTGATTCCCCCGATGCTGTCATCGATCCGTGCGTTAATCGCGCCGATATTCTCGTAATTTTGTGTATAGGCCCTGTTGAGAACCCCGGCATAGAAAACAGAAAAAAGAAGCATAAAGGGCAAAAAGGCGCTTATGACCAGGGCCAGGCCCATATTCAGGTGGAACAGGATGACAAGGGCGCCGGTAAAACTCATGGCGTAGATGATAAGGTCCTCCGGCCCGTGGTGGTACAGTTCTGCCAGGGAAAGCAGATCCTCCGTGAGGCGGGATATGACGGCCCCGGTCTTTTCCTGATCAAAAAAGCGGAAGGGCAGTGTTTGATAATGGGCGAAAAGCTCGTTCCGCATGTCCCGTTCCATCCGTGCGCCCATCACATGGCCCATGTGATCGTAGAACAGCGCGCAGGATGTTTGCACGATGACCAGACCCAGCAGGCCCAGCGCGGACAGCAAAAAAAGATTTTCCGAATCTTCCGGCGGGGAAAACAAAACATGATCTGTTATGAAACGGACACAGAGGGGGAAGATCAGCGAAACCGCGGAAACGATCATGGCGCATATCAAATCCGCGGCAAAGAGCCGCTTATACGGCCGGTAGTACGAAAAGAATTTCCCGATTCGCCGGGAAGCCCCGGACTTGCTCCGCAAGTCCGACCCCGCCCCTGCCGGGCGCTTTACGCGTGTATTAAAAAGTGGCATAGAATATTTCTCCTGTATGGAAAGACGCCGAACCCCGCCCATACCCGGCGGCGGGTATGAAAAAACGGAGACTACGGCCCGGTTTAACCCGGCATATCCGGAGAAATAATTCCTGTCCCAGCCGGGCCGAATTCACAATCCGATCGATTTCGAATTCGGTCCGCTAAGCTTTTTTAATAGAACCAAAACACCGATACTGTCCGGGCGTTGATGATTGGATTGACGGTGACTGCTTTCATGTCTGTTCTCCCTAACAACATCAGTGTAGGCCGGGCAGTATCGTAAGTCAAGCTCTGCTTGTCCCTTTCCATAAAAGTAAATGCAGGAGC
The DNA here is from genome assembly GCA_031263435.1 of Treponema sp. The sequence continues at coordinate 5,802 of JAISFT010000212.1, forward strand.
CATGAGGACCTTGCTTTATAGTTCCGTTTTCCAGGACAGGCTTAGTTTCCATGAGGCGGCAGGGTCCGCCAGAATTTCCCAGGGGAAACCGGGACAGGTCAGTTTGATCCTGATTCTGCCCCGCTTCCCCTGCAGCGCTGCCTGAAGGTCAAAGCCCCTGCTTTCTTTAGGCAGATCCTCCTCCGAATCCGGGATATTCACCGTATAGTCCAGCCCTGCTTTTATCTGCAGGTTTCCCCGGCCCCCCTGGCGGGAACCTGTGAACCAGCCCGAGAGTCCTCCGGCGGGCAGGTTTATGGGAACAGACCAGCCCAGTTCCCCCCCGGCCTTAAAGGACTCAAGGTAGTAGGGACCCTGGGGAATGGGCCAGGGCGAAAGGTCCTTGTCCCCTGCCTCCGGTTCGCCGCCCCAATCCCCGGCAGGAGATCCGGTAAGGGAACCGGAAAAGTTAAGGGCCAGGGCGCCGCCTCCTACCCGGACGCTGCCCCCCGCCTTGGCGCCGCCTCCCGCTCCGGTACCGCCCCCTGCCCCGGCGCCACCCTCTCCTTTGGCGCTGCGCCGGGACAGGGCTTCGATAATGCCCCGGGGGTTTAACGCAAGGCCCAGGCTTAGGCCCGCGCTGTCCTTGGGGCTGCTGTCCCGGGCATCCCGGTCCGCACTCAGGGAAACCCGGGAGATCCGCAGGGGCAGGGCTGTCGCAGGGGGCCGGTAGGAGAAGCCCGAAGAACTGCGGTTAAAGCTCAGATCCGGTTTCCCATCGCCGTTTATGATGATGCCGGGGCCGGAGACGCCGGTGTTGATCCTGAACAGCCCTGCCCGGCTCTGCCGCCATTCGAATTTCCCCCCGGTCCGGAACCCCGCGCCCGGACTTGTGCCATCGCTGCCGGTGTAGTTCCGCCCCGCTCCGTCGGCGGCAAGGGAAAGCTGCCAGTCCCCGCCGGGCCGGGACGATGATCCTGTCCGGCGGTTTCCGGTGCGGAGGCCCAGATTCGCGTAGATGTCCCGGCCCCGGATCGAGGTTTGGGACCAGGCTATATCGC
>JAISFT010000242.1 GCA_031263435.1 Treponema sp.
CCGGAATTCTAAAAAACCTTCCCCGGTGCAAAGGCCATCCACCGTTTGGTCCCGGGCTTCCACCGGGACCTGCGGTACAAGCTGGCAGGGCATACAGAGGCCGATGCTCCGGCCCCCTGCCGCCAGGAAGCGGTCGTAATAGCCCCCGCCCCGGCCCAGGCGGCGGCCCTGCATATCAAAGGCCAGACCGGGCACGATGATCAGGGCGGGGGACTCCACCGGGCAGGGGTCAAGGGGCGGCGGCTCCCGGATTCCGAAGGGCCCCTCCGTCCAGGGGCCGGCCGCAGAGTAGACCCGGTGGAATGTCAGCCCCCCGTGCTCCCCGTGCCCTCCGGTGCAAGGGGCAAAGACCTGTTTCCCCGCGCCCAGGGCCAGTTCCAGCAGGGGCTGTGTATCAATCTCGTCCGGCAGCGAAAGAAAGAGAAAGACGGTTCCGTATTGGGTCCAGAGGGGGCTGTCCCGCAGCAACTGGGCGGCTTCCTCACCCCGCACGCGGAAATCGCGGGGAGGCAAAAGGGCAAGACGCTTTTTTATTTCGGCCCGCAGAATCTTCTTGAGGAGCGGGGTCCCGTCCGGGACCGGGGAGTACGGCAATCCGGTTAGATACGGCGGGTACCGCCGGCTTTAAGGCCGGCTTCGTAAAGTTTACCGCAGGCAATAAACATGGGAAGCTTAGTACCCCCCAGGATAATGCCGGCCTCTTCCGCCATCTCGATCATGTCCCGGCTGGGGCTTTTCCCCCGCACGAAGATGATGCTGCGGATATCCAGCAGCTCTGCGGTACGGATAACCTGGGGGTTCACCAGGCCGGTGAGCAGCAATACCCGGTCCTTTACAAACGCCATTACATCACTCATCAGGTCCGCGCCGCAGGCAGATCCTATTTCCAGGTCAGCCTTATCCTGATCTGTATAAAACTGTCCTTCGAGGATTTTAACGGCATCCGCTACGGTCATAACTCCCCCCATTCGGTACTGTATAAGATAGCACATAGCCGCGGGGGAAGCAAGAATGGCGGATAAGATCAAAAATAAATCACTTTTTTCATAAAATTCGAAGCGCCATGCAGGGCCGCCCCATATATAGATAAGGGGTTATCAATGCAAATATTCAGCTACGCGCCCTTTGGGGCTTCGGGAATCGTGATCAGGGTGGAAGTGGACATCCGGCGGGGTATTCCGGGGGTCGATATTACCGGCCTTGCGGAGGGGGCGGTGCGGGAAGCCCGGGAACGGGTCCGGGCGGCATTCCGCAATTCGGGGTACCAGTTCCCGCAGGACCGGGTCCTTATCAACCTGGCCCCCGCGGGGATGAAGAAGGAGGGCGCCGCCCTGGACCTGCCCATCGCCCTGGCGGTGATGTCCGCGGCCGGGCTGATCCCCCACGACGAGGCCCTGATGGTCCTGGGGGAACTGGAGCTTTCCGGCAGGGTACGGCCCGTGCGGGGGGTTCTGGCCGCGCTGGCAGCGGGGATTGGGGAGGGTATTCGGGATTTTATCGTCCCCCGGGAAAATGCCGGGGAGGCGCAGATCCTGGCACGGGAACACGATTCGGTCCGGGTGGCCGCGGCTACTACCCTGCGGGAAGCCCTGCATGCCCTGGTGGTCCGCTCGGAAACCGGAACCCTGCCGCTGACGGCCTTTCCGCCGGAAGATTCCGCCGGGCAAGGACACGCCGGGCAAGGACACGCCGGGCAAGGACACGCCGGACAGGGGCACGCCGGACAGGGGCACGCCGGGCAGGGGCAGGGGGAAGGGGAATCCGGCGGGGACCCCGGTTCTGTCTGGGGGGATTTTTCCGAAATACGGGGCCAGGACCAGTACAAGCGGGCCCTGGAGATAGCCGCGGCCGGGGGGCACAACCTTTTGGTCTTTGGCCCCCCCGGGGCCGGTAAAACCATGCTGGCCCGGCGTCTTCCGGGGATCATGGCCGGCCTGACCAGCGAGGAGGCGGTGGAAATAACCCGGCTCTACAGCCTGGCGGGGTATTTTGACGGAAAATCCCGGGGAAACGAGGATTTCAGCCTTATCACCCAGCCCCCCTTCCGTTCACCCCACCATTCCGCCAGCGCCGAAGGTATCCTGGGGGGCGGCAGGTCGGTACGGCCCGGGGAAATAAGCCTTGCCCACCTGGGGGTCCTCTTCCTGGACGAGGCCCCTGAATTCCGCTCCACCGTACTCCAGGCCCTGCGGGAACCCCTGGAAGATCAGGTCATCACGATCTCCCGGGCGGAAGCTTCGATCCGGCTCCCCGCGGCCTTTCAACTGATCATGGCCGCCAATCCCTGCCCCTGCGGCAGGCTTGGCATGGGGGGGCCGGGACTCTCCGCACAGGGTCCCGGCGAGGCCCTGTGCCTCTGCAGTGCTGAAGAGGTGAACCGCTATTGGCGCCGCTTTGGGTCGGCCCTGCTGGACCGCATCGAGCTGCGGGTCCCGGTGGTCCCCCCCAGGCTTGCGGAGATGAGGGGGAGCCCCGGAGAGGGGAACGCTGCCATTGCCCGGCGGGTCGGCCGGGCGGTGGAAATACAGCAGAGACGGCAGGGCAGGCTGCCGGGGCGGCCCCGCCGCAATGCCCGGCTCCCGGCGGGCCTGATAGAATCGTGCTGCCCCCTTTCCTGCCGGGGGGAACAGGCCCTGAAAACCGCCATATCCAAACTTGCCCTCTCCGGCCGGGCCTACCACGGCATACTCCGCCTGGCCCGGACCATTGCCGATCTGGAAGGCCGGGACACCATCGACACGGTCCAGGTGCTGGAAGCGGTGGAACACCGCCGCCGGGGGGAGGACCCCTACGACATTTTAGCGGAGGGCATCCCGGCGGAGGGCTGAAAGTTCCGGTATGGCGTCCAACAGCGAATCCTCGATTACCCGGCCGGCGCAGCTATGACCCAGGGAACGGTTGGGCCGCAGAGCGCCGTGGAAGTCGCTGCCAGCGGTAACGTAGAGCCCCAGTTTCCGGGCCATCTCCTCCAGGCGGCGGCATTCCCGCAGTTTGGCCGCGGGGTGCCAAGCTTCAATACCCGCCAGACCCCGGTCCTTCAGGTCCCCCAGCAGGGCCGGAAGCCGGCCCAGGGACACGTAGAGGGACAAGGGGTGGGCCAGCACGGCCAGGCCGCCGGATTCCCGGATCAGGGCCTGGGCCCGGTCAAAGTCCATCCCGGCCTTGGGGACATAGAGGGGCTGCCCGGGCGCCAGATAACGGGCAAAGGCCTGCTCGCCGTTCTTGACGATTCCCCGTTTGATCAACAGGGCGGCAAAATGGGGCCGCCCTATCGAGGGGGCCGGGTTGTAGTCCGAATCTCCCCCCGCCGTACCGGCGGATGTCCCCCGGCACAGTTCCAGCAGTTCCTCCCAGCCGGCCTCCACCCCCATCTCCCTCATCCGGTCCAGAATCTCCCGGTTCCGCTCCTCCCGGAGCCGGGAGAGTTCCTCCACCGCTTCGATGAACGCGGGGCTGGGCCGGCTGATCCCCAGACCCAGCAGGTGGAAATGGCCCGAACAGGGGTGGTTTATCTCGATCTCGATTCCCGGAATAAAACATATATTCAGCGATTCCGCTTCGTTTCTTGCAAACGACAGCCCCTTAATGCTATCATGGTCAGTAAGGGCTATCGCAGAGATTCCAAGACGGGCCGCTTCTCTGACAAGTAAAGCAGGGCTCAGGCTGCCGTCCGAGGCATTTGAATGGGTATGCAGGTCTATCATTGCAGTCATTATGGGCCTAAAACGTAAGGAATGATAACAGTGTTCTCATCGAAAAACGGAATTGTCTTTTCCCCCGGCCGGGAAAGAAGGTAGCGGCTCCCATGCCAAAAACCTTTCAGTTTCGGGCCGGATCGGTAATCTACTTCAAGGGAGATCCGGCGGACAGGGTATTCATCCTTCAAAACGGCATGGTGAACCTGGTTTACCAGGACATGGAAACCGGGACCGATATGCACGACATGGTGCAGCAGGGGGAATTTTTCGGGGTAAAGTCCGCGCTGGGCCGTTATGCCCGGGAGGAAAACGCCATAAGCCTTAAAGATTCCACGGTCATGGCCTTTTCGGTCCCCGAATTTGAACAGTTCGCCGCGGTCAACACCCGGATCGTCATGAAAATGCTGACCGTTTTTTCCACCCAACTGCGGCGGGTCCACCGGCAGCTTGCCATTTTGTTGAAAACCGGCGAACAGAACCCCGATGCGGGGTTGTTCAGCGTGGGGGAATACTACCTCAAGCAAAAACGCTACGAGTATGCCAAGTACGTCTTTGGCCGTTACCTGGCCTACTACCCCTCGGGAAAAAACAGCGCTGCGGCGGCGGCCCGTTTGGAACAGGTGGAACGCTGCCTTGCCTCCGGCGGAGAAACCAGCAATCCGGCAGTTGCTCCGCCGCCGGAAACCGCCGATCCCTCCAAGGCCTACTACGATGCCCTAAACCTGATGGCAAAGGAGAAGTACCAGCAGGCCTACCTGGCCTTTAAGCAGATTGAAGAAAAGCACGGGGGAAGCGAATGGGCGGCAAAAAGCGCCTTCGAGATTGGCCGCTGTCTCTATACCCTTAAAAAATTTACCGAATGTATTCAGTATTATACCGGCATGTTGAACCGGTATCCCCGGCACCCCGATCTGCGGGAGACGGTATTTTTTATCGGCCAGTCCAACGAACAACTGGGAGAAAAGAACCGGGCCGCGGCTTTTTATAAAAAAATCCTGGCCATGCCCGCCCCAACCGGGGCCCCGGCAGGGGCTCCTGTTGGAGACGGGATAGAGGCCAGGGCAAAGCGTGCCCTCAGGGCTCTGGGGGAATAGGATGTCCAATTTAGAGTCCTTTGAACGCTTCGCCCGGACCTTCAAACAGGGGGAGATAATCTTTTCCGAATTTGAACCCGGCGATAATTTTTACCTAATCCAGGCCGGCCGGGTCCACCTGGTAAAGATCATCGGTGACTTTGAAAAAACCCTGGATATCATAGGCCCCCCGGATATGTTCGGCGAGATGGCGATACTTGAAAATTCCCCCCGTTCCGCCACCGCCATTGCCCTGGACAATGTAAAGGTGCTGGAATTTAACGCCAGGAATTTCGAGGTTCTGCTTCTGGGGAATCCCCAAATTGCCCTGCGGATCCTGCGGATGTTCTGCAAGCGGATCTACGACGCCAAACGGCGCTTTATGACCCTTGTTCTGAACGACCCCCAGGCAAAAATTGCCGATGTATTTTTAATGTTCGACGAGACCCAGCCCAATATTGACAAATCCACGGAAAAACGGGAATTTGAATCCACTATGGATAACATCGCCCAATGGGCAGGAATGGATGTCAAGGAAACCCGCGACATCCTGCAGCACTTTGCCTCCCAACACCGGATTGAAATACAGACCGGCAAAATCGTAATCAAAAACATCAACGATTTTTCCCGTTTCGTTAATTCCAGAAGGAATAAAGTATAATAATGAACCCGCAGGTTTATTATATGTATTACAGCCAAACTCTGAGTTTGGAATTTCGTTTATTAAGGAGCACTATAATGAAAACAAAGCATGCGGCCCGGTTTTTGGGGATTCTCTGCGTCCTGGCAGCGCTGGTTTCCTGCGCCGGTTCTTCGGCCAGGCAGAATGTCCCCGCCGGCAGTATCGAGGGAACCGGCGCCGAAGCGCCAAGGACCGCAAACAACATTGAGCGGGAGCGGGTGGATTATCAGGGCGCGGTAACCGGTTCGGAGATTCCCGCCTGGGTCCAGTCGGCCATTGATTTTGACACGGCTTCCCTGCAAAAACTCCCCGAATTCGAGGGCAAAGTTGTCATTGTTGACTACGGCGTCGGACAGAATCTGGAACTTCTGCGTTCCCTGGTAAACAATTTTAACGTCCAGAGTACGGTAGCCCGGCGGATCACCAACTATGTGGAGGCCAATTTCGGCGGTGAGCAGTTGGGGGACAAAAACACCGCAGAAAACAGAAGTTTTGTGGAAGAGATAGTCGCCACTTTCTCGCGGGTGGAAATCAACGGTTTGGCCAGGGAAAAGGAATACTGGGTTAAGCTCCGCACGACTGACCGCGGGAAAAGAACCGAAACTGAACAGTATTACTACTACGTGCTTTATTCAATCCCCGAACAGCTTTTGAACGAACAGATCGCCCGGGCGATGGACAACGTACCCGCCAGGACCAGGGATCAGCAGGAACTCCGTTCCAGCGTGGAAGACGCCATGAAGCGGGCGGCCTACAACAGCGTCGAGGAAAACCTTTTATAAAAAAGAAAACGGCGGCTCAATCGGCAAGGAATACCTTGGTCGCCCGGAAACGGGGGGCCGCCGAAATTCTGGATTGTTCCTCATCTTCTTCCTGGTAAAATTTAACCTTCATTCCCGGCTTTAGATCGTTAAAATCGGCGTTTTCCACCGTACTGAAGTGGAAAAAGATGTTGTTGCAGCTCTTGTCCTCAATAAAACCGTAGCCGTCTTTCAGGTTGAGTATCGTTGAATAGCGGGCGTCTTCCCTGCCGGCATCCTGCTCCGCGGGACCGGACGCCTCAAGCTGTTTATCATCCACAACATCACCGATGATGATACCGTGATCCCGGTCCGTAACAAAAAGGTTCCTGGCAAATTCATCGGCATGCCTGCCGTCGATAACCTGGGTCATGTGGACCGGATGGTACACCTCTTCCAGCAGTGTTTGTGAAGTACGGGTGCTTTCCAGCCGCCCGCTTTCGCTGTAATAATCAAAATCCCAACTGATAAGCATTACATGGGTTCCCAGGGTGTTAAGCTTGCGGACCAGGGGAACATAGTCCCCATCGCAGACTACCAGCACAATAATGTCAAAATGCTTGTACATGGTCATCTCAAAGGCTTCCAGGGCAAGCCATACGTCAATGCCCTTTTCCTGCAGGGTATTGTTGGGCCCGTTCCGCAGGGGCAGGTAATGGGTGATAATATTTTCCCGCATCAGGATATCTTCAAATATCCGCTCGCTCTGTACTTTTTCTCCCATCTCCCTGGCGGAAGACCGGCCCTTAAAGTAATGGGCTTCCACAATCTGACACTGCTTAAAATCGGTGCCGCTTATCTTGGCGGATTCGTTGCGGATAAAATTATGCAGGCCGGAAATGCTTATCCGCGCCTTTCTGGGGTGTTCATACTTGTAATAGTTACTTACTTTGTAAAAATAATATCCATCGTAAAAAATACCAATCCGAACCAAACTGGTTAATGTATTATTCATATCTCCTTTATTATAACGGGAAACAGCCGGATTCGCAAGGCCGCGCGTTGCCTCCATAGGAAAACGCATAGGAATTTCGATCGTATTTTGGGCGCATTTCCGGTCCAAGGCAAGCTCCGCCTGCCTTGGACCGGAAACCGGGCTTTCCGCTTCAATTCCTCGACCCCTCAGGGCGAGCCCTGGCCCAAACCTGACCTGTTCTCTTACTTTCAAAAGCAGATCCCTGGCCGTAACGACCTACCCATGTGTGTACTGCGGGACCGGGGCATAGTCCGGAAAAATATTTGGAATTCCCTGCCGTAGCGTATCGTAGATACGACGTATCGAAGATAGCGGAGGCAGACTCTACAAGCATTTTTCGGGGTTATGCCCCGGTCCCGCAGTACACCTATAGAATAGGTCAGGTTTGGGGCCGGGGGTCTGCGGTATTTCCGCTTCAATCCCTTGCGCGTGTCTTAATCCGCCATCCGTGGCGGATTAAGACATTGGATTTTGCCTACGGCAAAATCCATCTATCCGCCTTCGGCGGATAGCAATGGAAACAGCGGCATCCTGCCGCCGCCCTTCGGACGCACTCCGGCATCCTTGCCGGTTTTTGGCCTT
>JAISFT010000040.1 GCA_031263435.1 Treponema sp.
GAACGGCTCCGCCGGGGGATTGTTCCGCGATTTTTTTTCTCCGGTCCTCTTCAAACGCACGGATGCGGCGGGTCGCCTCATAACCGTCCATTTCCGGCATCTGAACGTCCATAAAGATCATGTCGTAGGCATCGGGGGATGCGGTAAACAGCCTGACCGTCTCGGCGCCGTTTTCCGCGCAGTCAATGGTTACGGCCGTTGGTTCCAACAGGGCCTGAACAATCTCCCGGTTTATTTCCACGTCCTCCGCCAAGAGGATTCTGCGCCCCGCAAAGGCATCGTCCGCCGAAATTTCAGGATCCGCGGCGCTGACAAGATTTTCCGTCCCCAGGCACTGGTTTATACAGTCCGCAATGGTGGAGGGGAACAGGGGCTTGGGCAAAAATCTGTCCACCCCGGCGCTGCGGGCCTCGTATTCGATGCTGTTCATTTCCCCCGCGGAGATCATAATCACCACCGGACGGGGCGAATCCTCCGGGCCGTTTTTGATCAGTTCTTTTATTCTGCGGACGGTTTCAATACCGTCCATCCCCATCATTCTCCAGTCAACAAAATAAATATCGTAATTGCCGTTTTTTTCTATGGCGGCTATGGCGTCTTCCCCGCTGAGAACCGTAGTGCAGCGGAATCCAAGCCGCAGGGCCAGCTCGCTAAAATAATCCCGGATATACAGATCGTCATCCACGCAGAGGACCTTTATATTACCCCAGTCCACGCTCCTGCCTGCCGCGTTGTCCCGTTTCCGCTTGTCTTCTTCGGCCTTGACGGTAAAAGAAAAATGAGAACCCCTGCCGGGTTCGGATTCTATGTTGATGTCTCCCCCCATCATGTCTATGATCCGTTTGGAAATTGCCAGCCCCAGCCCCGTACCGCCGAAACGCCGGGAAGTATCGCTGTCTGCCTGTTCAAAGGAATTAAAGAGCCGCCCCTGCTGTTCCCTGCTGATCCCAATGCCCGTATCAATGACCTCGATCCTGATAGTACAGAGTTTTCCCTCTTTTTCCAGAAGCCGGGCGTTCAGGCGGATAGAGCCGCTTTCCGGGGTAAATTTTACCGCGTTGCTCAGCAGGTTGGTAACAACCTGGGCAAGCCGCTGATCATCACCGATTAAGAAGGGGGGAATAAGCGAATCGATAAACACGGAAAAGGCCTGCCGCTTTTCGGCGACCCGGATATTGATTACATCCACGACCCGCTGCAGCATTTTTTCAAAATTAAAGCTGACATACGAAAGCTCAAGTTTGTTGGCTTCGATTTTTGACATATCCAGCACATCGTTGATAACTCCCAGCAGATGGGCGGAGGCGTCGGTTATTTTTTCAAGACATTCGTTTTTCCTGTCCGTATCGTTTGTGGATTTAGCGATACTGGTCATGCCGATGATGGCATTCATGGGAGTACGGATCTCGTGGCTCATGTTGGCCAGAAATTCGCTTTTCGCCCGGGCTCCGGACAGGGCCTCCTCCCGGGCCGCCACAAGACTCTGCATAACCTCGTTCCGCACTATGGCGTTTGCCAAAAGCAGGCTGCCGGAACGGAGTATTCCCTCCTCGTCGCCGGGGAAGATTCTTTCCCGGTGGCAGTCGTCAAAGCTGACAAAGCCCCAAAAACCGTTGTGCAGAAAAACCGGAATAACCAGGAGGGAGACGATGCGGTACCCTTCGAACTGTTCCCGTTCGCTTTCCGGCAGGGAATTAAGGGGGCCGTTTATACAATTACCGGCCGCAAGGGTCTGCTCCCAGCGCGGAAGTCCTTTCTTGTAGAAAAACTGTTCGTCCGTATTTTCCCAGGCAAAGCCCGTATCCGCCGTCCATGAATATATCCGCCGGTAGTACAGGTCTCCGTTCATGGTGTTGTTCTGCCAGATGTTTACCCGGTCTACTTCCATGTTACCGGCCAGCATCATCATGCTTTTGCCCATGAGGCTTTCAAATTCTTCCGTGTCCGATGAAAGCAGCAGGGTAGCGGCGTTGTTTACAACCCGGAGCAGTTTATCCTGCCGGGCAAGCTGTTTTCCCGCGGCATCGGCCTTTTCTTTTTCCAGCAGATAGATCCGTTCCTGAAACAGAATAACAATGCCGATGAAAAAGCCGGATATCAGGAGGGCCAAAACATTATCCATAGCCTGATAACGCCGGCTTACCGTACTTACCATCCGGGGGAAATAATACTCCACACTATAACAGGTTAAAACCAACGCAATATGGGTGGTAAGAAAAACTACAAAGGGCTTTCCCTCCAGCAGCAGGAAGATGATCACGATGGAAAGGACAAAAAAAGCCGCCATGCCGCTGTCCGCCCCGCCCAGGGAAAAATAGGCTATGGGAAACAGAATATCGCAGAGCATGAAGAGGGCTATCCATGTGCCCTGGGCATACCAGTGAAAACGGTTGCAGACAAACATCAGAAAGCCGACCGAAAAAACAATGCCGGCCATTACAAGAATCATGACGCCGCTGGAATGCATAAAAATACGGGCAAGGGCCGCCGTCAGGGCGGCAAGCATACCGACCAGGCAGATCATGTTTATCATCCGGGCATTCAGAGGGAGGGATTCGGAAAAAATATATTTTTCAATAAATGATTTTAGTTTCTGCATCTCTCCGCCCCTGCTACCTTTGAACATTGTACTATAAAAAAACACCCTGGAACAGGGGACCGGGCAGGGTCCTATTTGGTTTTGGTTGAATTTTCATAGTTTGCAACCTGCGGACCGCGGGGCTGTCTTATGCTGTATGGATTATTCGGAAAAGGGCCGTAAAATTCCCGCCCCCCTCCCCTTTCAGACCCCCGGGGAGGAAATTGCCAACGCGGTACTCCACGGTACGGGAGCGGGGCTTGCCATAGCCGGTCTGGTACTGCTTATCCTGCAGGCCGGAGCCCAGGGGCCGGACCGGGCCCTGAGGATCGGCGCCTCCCTGATCTACGCCTCCTCCACGATCGTCATGTTCCTTGCCTCCACCCTGTACCATGCCCTTCAACATGACGGGGCAAAACGGGTATTCCGGGTCCTGGACCATGGGGCCATCTATCTGTTAATCGCGGGGACCTACACCCCCTTCAGCCTTATCTGCCTGCAGGGTACTCTGGGCTGGGTGTACTTCGGCCTTGAGTGGGCCCTGGCGGTAACGGGGATCAGCCTGTACGCGGCGGGCTTCAGATTCATCAAAAAGTTTGAGCTGGCTATCTACATCATCATGGGCTGGTCCATCGTTGCCGGATCGACACGGCTCCTCCGCTCCGCCTCCCCTTCGGCCCTGGCATTCCTGGCCGCGGGCGGTTTGGCCTACACCCTGGGGACGATCTGGTACGGCCGCCGCCGCCGTCTGTCCCACGTCATCTGGCATGTCTTTGTTCTGGCCGGTTCGGTCTTCCACTGGTTTTCCGTGCGGCTGGTGCTATGACGGGCCGGATGGCAGAGGGTAAAGACCGGAAATCAGAACAGCCGTTCATAGGGGGGAAGATCGTAGGTATCCTCCCGGGCTTCCCCAAGGGGACGCTGCTCCTCCAGGAGCAGATCGTCCAGAAACCAGCCCCCCCCCGGCCCGGCCGGAGAATCGGCCGTCCGGACCGGTTCGTACCTGATGTACAGTTCCCCGGCAATTCCAAGATCCCGCCCCAGGAAACGGATCAAAAAGGAATAGGACCCATCGGCTTCTTCCCTGCCCTCTCCGATGCGGTACCTCCGGGGTTCCACCGCGGCAACAGCGGCGATCAACTCCTCCCGGCCCACCGGACCAAGGCGGGAAAGGGAGGCGGCCTCCTTGTTCCCTGCCACCAGGGCGGCAAGGACCTGGGCGGCGAAGGAGCGGGCCCCGTCGCTTACATCCCCCCGGGCCAGGCTGCCGATGACCAGATCCCGCGGGTACCGGGGGCTTTCCCCCCGCTGGGGCTGCCACAGGGTTTCGGGAATCGATTCGAATTCCGGACTCAGCTCCTGAGCCCCGGAATCCGGCACGGCCGCAAGAAGTAAACACAACAAAGTTATCACCAACATCGTCATACTCCCCACCCGATCTTATCGGATCATTATACTTCGACAATGGATACCGCACAAGCGTTATGTAAATAACATGTATCAAAGACCGCCGCGCCGGGGTAAGATTTACCATGAGGCAATGCGGCCGCAGTGCGGCCGCCGGCCGGTTTACAGACGGCCGGGGGCAGGATACTATCAGCCATGACCGGGGCGTTGCAGGAGTGTCTTCACGAAGGTTTTACCCATCCCGTTCGGGATGCGCTCTGGGGGCATATTTATCTGAGCCCCGCCATGGCGGCGCTGACCAGGTCCGCTCCCTTCATGCGGCTTCACCGGATCTTCCAACTGGGACCGGTTTACTATGTGTATCCGGGAGCTACCCATACCAGGGCCAGTCACTCCATCGGGGTTTACTACCTGGGCCGCCGCTTGCT
>JAISFT010000265.1 GCA_031263435.1 Treponema sp.
GGCATTGCCGAGGAACACGCGGTAATCTTCGCCGCCGGGCTTGCCGCCCAGGGGCTTAAGCCGGTAACGGCTGTCTACTCCACCTTTATCCAGCGGGGGGTGGATCAGGTGATCCACGACATGGCCCTGCAGAGGCTGCCGGGGATCTTTGTCCTGGACCGGGCCGGTTTTGTGGGGGAGGACGGGGAGACCCACCAGGGTATCTTCGACATTGCCCTTTTCCGGCCTGTTCCGGGGATGACGATCCTCTCCCCGGCCAGCCAGGCCGAACTCCGGCTGATGCTGGAATGGGCCCTGGCTTGGGCGGAGACGCCCGGCGCCGGTCCGGTGGCGATCCGCTACCCCAAAGACCGCTGTCCCCCGGAGATCCCCGCCTTTTCCCTGCCCCTGGTAGCCGGGCAGGGGGTCTGGGTGCGGGGCAGACCGGGAAGCGCCGGGCCGGAACTTGCCTTGGGTGGGGGAGACGGCGGGATCTGTCTGGCTTTTACCGGCGGTCTTTACCGGGAGGCCCTGGACGCGGCGGAACGCCTTGCCGCCCGGAATATCGAGGCGGATCTCTACAACCTCCGCTTCCTCAAACCCGTGGACGAGGATCAGCTTGCGGGTATCATGGACAGCTACGGCCTGGTGGTCTTTGCCGAGGAGGGGATACGGCAGGGGGGCTTCGGCGAGTACGCCGCGGAACTTTCCCGGCGGCGGGGCACGGGGGGAAAAATCCTGGTACTGGCCGCCCCGGAAAATTTTACCGCCCTGGGTACCCGGCGGGAACTGCTGCGGGCCAACGGTCTGGACGGGGAGGGGATTGCCGGAAGCGTCCTTGAGGCATTATGCTCAAATCGGGATTTAAAGGCAAAAAGTGGAGTGGTTTCAACAGCTTAATACTTTTTATGAGCTTATCCGGCCCATACTCGATGTAGTCCTCCTGGCCTTTTTGCTTTACAAGGCCTACGATCTCCTGGTAAAGACCCAGGCGATGCAGTTGGTAAAGGGGGCGGGGCTTCTTGCCCTGGTCTACGGCATAGCCTTTCTCTTCAGGCTTACCACCCTGCAATGGATACTCAGTATTGTCGCTCCGGGACTTTTTATCGCCATTGCCATTGTGTTTCAGCCGGAACTGCGGAAAATTTTCATGCGCCTGGGCCAGGGGGATTTTTTTCGCCCCGACAACAGGCCCCGGATCGGCCAGCTTGAGGCGGTGGTAACCGCCGCGGAGATCCTTTCGGAACGGCGGCGGGGCATGCTGGTGGTGTTCCCCCGGAAGACCAACATCAAGAGCATTGCCGACACCGGCACCCGGCTGAACGCGGATATATCCTCAAACCTTATCGTAAGCGTCTTTGTGTTTGACGGCCCCCTCCACGACGGGGCCATGGTAATACAGAACAGCCGTATCGCCGCCGCGGGCTGTTTCCTTCCCCTTTCGGAACAGCAGGATATCCGCAAGAGTTTTGGTACCCGGCACCGGGCCGCCCTGGGCATGTCCGAGCAGTCCGACGCGGTAATCCTGGTGGTGTCCGAGGAAACCGGGGCCATTTCCCTGGCCTACGACGGGAATCTTTACTACGATCTTTCCTCCCTGGAAGTTACCCGCAAGCTCAAGGAATTCCTGGACCGGGGAACCAGGCGGGATCATCCCCAGGAGGAAGTAGAGCTTAGAACAGCCTCCATTATCCCGGAGGAAGGCAAAGATGCCCTTGTTGAACCCTAGAAAAATTCTTGAAAAAGCGGCGGACAACTGGGTAGCCAAGGCCCTGTCCGTCTTTCTGGCCATTGTCATTTTTGTGTTCCACCGGATGACCACTATGGATTCGCGGATTTTCCTTGTTCCTCTTATTGTGGAACTCCCCGCCCACCTTGTCCCCTCAAGCTCTTATACCCGGATGATCCGGGTAACCCTGCGGGGGGACGCGGACAACATCATGCCCATCCTTGAGGACGATGTGGAAGCTTACATCAATCTTGGAAATATCGAGACCCCCGGTTTCTACCGGATGCCGGTGCAGATCCGCAAGAAGGGCAGCGCCGTGGGAGTGGAACCCCTGGAAATATCCTTCAATCCTATCGAGATTGAACTGGAACTGGATCAAAAGATCAGTAAATACGTGCCCCTTACGGCCAATATTCAGGGCAGTCTTGCCCCCGGTTACGATCTGGTGTCCCATTCCCTTACCCCCACCCAGGTTACGGTGGACGGCCCGGCGAAACTCCTTGACCAGGTAACCGAACTTTACACGGATACTATCGATCTTGACGGCAGAAACGACGACTTTTTGATAATGGTGAGTATTCTGAACCGGGACCCCCTGCTTACTATCCGGGGGAACGGGATGACCGAATTCAGGGGCTTTGTGCGCAGCCGGGTTACGGTGCGGAATTTCGGCGCTCTTCCCATCACGGTGGAGGGACTGGACAAACAGTTTCTGCCGAAGATCGACGTCTCTTTCGGGAACGTCCGTATATCCGGCCCCCAGGCGGAACTCGATGCTTTTATACCTCCCCGGCCTTTTTTAAGCGTTGACTGCTCCGAAATAAGCGGGGAAGGGGTCTATACCCTGCCGGTTAAGGTGAACCTGCCGCCCAATCTGAATGTGGTACGGAGCGAGCCCCGGGAAACCGTTGTAACGGTGAGCCTGGCCAGTGAAGAGCCGGGGGCCCCATGATAATCGGGATCGGCGTTGACGTGATCCATGTGGACAGGATGCTGCGCTGGCGGGACATTCCGGGGCTTCTGGAACGTTACTTTCACCCGGATGAACTGTGTACGGCTCTGAAAAGGGGAGGGGGCGCTAACCTGTCCCTGGCCGCCCGTTTTGCCGCCAAGGAGGCTTTCGGAAAGGCTCTGGGAACCGGCCTTGCGGGGATTGTGCTTAAGGACATCATGGTGGAAAACCACCACAACGGGCGTCCCGAAATACGGGTCTTCAATACCGCCCTTAGGGCCCTTAAAAAAAGCGGCGCTACCAGGGTACACGTATCCCTGACCCACGAGCGGGACAACGCCATCGCCATGGTGGTACTGGAAGCTGAAGCTCCGGCGGAGGCTTCAGTTGAAGAGGAAGGCGGGAAGGGATGAGTGTGGAAGAACGGGAATTAAAAGTTTCTTTTTTTTCAAAAAAGGAATACACCTGTCCGGTCTGCGGGGAAATTTTCCGTAAAGAGGAACTCCTCTCCGGCGGGGGGCGGCTCATTGCCGGGCCCATGACCAGCGAGCTTCACCGGCTCTACGAACCTTCCCTCAAGTACGGGGAAGTTTATCCGCTGATCTACCAGGCCACGGTCTGCCCGGAATGTTGGTACACCGCCATGGACGCGGATTTTTCGCTGCTTCCCGAAAAGAGCCGGCCCCGTGTACAGGAGGATCGGAAAAAACGGAAGGCCGGCGTAGCCCTGGTTTTTCCTGATATCGACTTCCGCCAGCCCCGGGGGCTTGCCGAAGGGGCGGCCTCCCAGTACCTGACCCTGTGCTGTTACGAATACTTTGACAAGGATTTTTCCCCCACCATTAAGCAGGGCCTTGCCTC
>JAISFT010000274.1 GCA_031263435.1 Treponema sp.
TTCGGCCTCTCCGAAGCCCAGGCCTCCCGGATTACCCTGCGGGGCGGGGCGGGGCTTCCCCTTCTGGATCTGCTGATCGGAAGCGCCGGCGCCGGCGGCAGCGATCTGTACCTGCGAAGGGCAAACAGCAATGAGGTACGGTCCGGCGGCGGAGATCTGATCACCTATATTGATGATGAGGCCGGGTCCTGGTATAACCTGCGTCTCTTTCCCGAATCCGGAGGGGACGCCGTTACGCCGAACCTCGTCCAGCGCCTAAATCTGGAAAGGGAAACCACGATGACCATCACCCGGGAGCAGAACACGTGGCGGATCGACGCGGGGGACCGCTCCCTGGGTCCCGATGCCCTGGAGCGGAGTCGAGTGGATTCGTATATCAACGGAATCCTCAGCATGACAGGGGACGATTTTGTCCCCGCTCCGTCCTTCGCCGAAGATGCCCGGCTCAGCCTGGAACTGGGGGACGGCCGTATCCTGACCCTGCGCCTTGGCCCCCCGGAAGGAGATTCAGGACAGCGGCAGGCACTGGTTTTGGGCCCCTCCGAAACTACGGCCCCCTACGGCTATATGCTGGGCCCCTGGGCCCTGGACAGGATCTTCCGGGAGCCGGAATTTTTCATGAAGTAGCCCCGCCGGACTAAACTTGACCCACAGAACAGCGTGTTCCAGCAGAACCGTGAAAAATCCAGAAAAAACGCTTGTAGAGTCTGCCTCCGCTATATACGATACGCTGTGGCGGGGGAGTACCGGGGCCGGGGCAAAGCCACCGGGGAAACGCTTGTAGAGTCTGCCTTCGCTATTTTCAATACGCTCCGGCAGGGAATTCCAAATGTTTTCCCGGTGGCTTTGCCCCGGCCCCGGTACTCCCCCGCCACAACAATCATGGAGAGAATCCACAGCTTTCTACAAACGTAAACGCATTGCCCCGGTTCTGCGGTCGGCTCTGCGGACATGTTGGGGTGGGTCAAGTCTAGCCCTTGCTGTGGGGGAAGAGATTTGTGAAGGGCGACAAAATTGTGGGTCAAATTTAGCCCGCCGGAGCGGGGCTGTCAGCGGCGTTTGCCGATGTACTGCCGGTATTTCTCAGGATCGCTTTTGAAGGCCACGATGTGGGACGCGGGATCCCCGGCAGCCCTTTCGAGGGCCTCCCCGGCCTCCAACATGATCTGCTTTGCTTCGATCAGCCGTCCCGAGCGGGAACTGATACCGAAGCGGAGGTCTATTCGGGAACCCGCGGGGCGGGAGAGTTTGCCGAGGACCCGGGTGTTGAATTCCTCGGAACGGGCGAAGGCCTGCTCCAGGCTGAGGTTGGGGCAGATGATCGAAATGCCCTGCTCCTGCCATTCGAAGATCAGATCCCGGTGTTCAAAAAACAGGACCGCCTCCTGACAGAAACGGCGGAACTGCTCGTTGCTCAGGGCTCCCGGTTCCTTAACCATGGCGATAATGAGGGCCAGATCCTGTTCGGTAGAGGCACAGCGGTGCAGTTCCGAATCAAGGCGGTCTTCGGTATAGGCCTCCCAGCCGACGCTCCCCCGGGGGGAGAAAAGCCCCTGGGGCATCCCTCCGGCCGGCGCTTCCTTAGGACTTCCCTGTTCCGGGATTTCCGGTTCCGGGGACTCAAAAACATCTTCGCCGGCGGAATCCCCGCCGGGCGTCTCATCATCAAAATTAAAGTCCGGTTCATCATCATCGTCATCATCGTCCGGCGCCGTCCAGTCATCGGGAATCCCCGCGGAAATTTCTGTGGGAATTCCCACGGGAGTTCCCGCAGGGACCCGATCCTCCGTCCGCCCGGATTCTGTCCCCGCCGGTTCCGGCCGGGTACCAGCGCCGGAATCCCCGGTCCCCCCTTCCGGCGCAGGGGGCCTTTCCCCCCCGGAACTCCGGTCGGAGGGATTCTCATGGGACTCCCGGGAATCCTGAAACCGGTTTCTCGCCAGCAGGGAATCCATAAGCAGGGTAAAAAACGCCAGAGTCAGGGAAAACAGGACAACCAAGAGGGTCCGTTTGAGGATGGTGATGCAAAAATCGTAATCCAGATAGCCCGAAACCGCACGAATATTCGCATTCCGCTGGCCGTCAATCCGCAGTGCCAGGTACTTGGGGGGATTCGTTACCGCAAAGCGGGGCACAAAACGGGGAGAATCGTTCACCCAGTTGATCACCGTTCCTCGTTCCCGTTCAAAGGCAAACTCCCCCCTGGATCCGGTAATAACCACCCCCAAAAGGGTCTGTGAACCGTCAATCGTATCCTGAACAATTTGGATAAAGGGTTCGGTCATGAAACCCGAAACCCCGGCAGTGGAAACCAGGTTCGCCAGGCTGTCAAACTCCCTGTCCGCCAGAGACCGGCGTTCAGTAACGCTGTTGTAGATACTCAACGCGCCGTATGTAAGCCCCCCCAGGTAGAGCATGATGCAGAGAGCGGCAATTATAACACTGATAACCGAGGTTTTCCCCTCATTTTTTTGGTTCGCCATGATCCTTACTATCTATTTCGGCGTTATTCGCAGGCATGTTTAACACCCGGCAGGACAAACACGCAGCAGCATAAACGCATAGGGTTTTGTTTTCCTATTTTGGGCGCATTTCCGGTCCGTGGCAGCCGGAGGTTGCCACGGACCGGAAACCGGGCTTTCCGCTTCAATTCCTCGACCCATCCCATTTGTCTACAGCAGGGCTGGGAAAAATCCCGGCGGGAGAATCCCGAAAACTGCTTGTAGAGTCTGCCTCCGCTATCTCCGATACGCTACGGCTAAAAGCCGACGGCAGGGAATTCCAAATATTTTCCCGGTTTCTTTCCCAGCCCTGTTGTACACATATAGGCGGGTCGCTACAGAGGAGGAGGTAGAGGACGGCTAATGGCCGGGGGTCTGCGGTATTTCCGCTTCAATCCCTTGCGCGGGCCCGAAATCGCCCTCCCTGGCGATTTCGGGCCTTGGGGTTTTGCAAAGCAAAACCCCATCTCTCCGCCTTCGGCGGAGAGCAATAGAACCAGCGCCATCCTTGGCGCCCCATTTGGCCTTGCCCGGGCGGAGACTTTTTTCCGCTATGGCGGCGGCAAACAGACGATATTCTGTGCGTTTGCCCTGACCACATAGTAGTAGGTGGTAACAGCTAAAAGTATGCGTAACAATTTACCACAAAGGCGCACGAAGGATCACGAAGGACACCCAAAGAAGCATACGGGAGCGTGTTGAGCGATTAAAAGCAGCACGGTGGGCAAAATGCCGCGTTATGGAATAGATGCTTTAAGGGCGTAGCCCAGGAATCTGGACCTTGGTGTACCTTTGAGCGCCTTCGTGGTTTATATTCTTTAAACTTGGTAAAGATTTAGGAGTTACCGGATACTAGATTTTGTTGCGGCGCCGGCCGGAAATATAGTATAGCTAAGTAAAGATCGTCTAAAGGACAAGACCGGTATGCACATACGAGAAATTTCCCTGCCCCCCGGCTGGTATCCCCGGAGCGCCGCGGAGATC